>NZ_LZJX01000060.1:0-33373 GCF_001667595.1 Mycobacterium sp. E2989
TGAGCCGGTTGGGCGGCACGTCGGTCGCCCGCATGGACTCCGACACGTCGATGACCAGCATGACGACGGCCCGGTTGAGCGGGATCCGGACGTCGGAGGTCGGCCCGGCCATCGCCGTGGTCAGCAGCACCAGCGACACGGCCAGCAGGATCGTCGGGACGTGCCGCCAGCGGCTGGGGTGGGCCGGCGCGACCCGCTCCAGCACCTCCATGTTGGCGAACCGCAGCACGCGGCGGCGCCGGGCGAACTGCAGCACCACGTAGATGCCCAGGACCAGCAGCACCGCCAGCAGAACCAGGAAGAACCACGCGTTCTGGAAGCCGGTGACCGACACGGGGCCCAGCAGGGGCAACTTCATGTCGAGCCACACTATGCGCCAAGTGCGGACCGTGCACTCCCCGCCGGATCAGCCGGCGACGAGGTCGCGACGCTGCGTGAACTTGATGTCGAGGCTGCGCAGATGGGTCTGCAGCCCGGCGTCCTGGATCGGGATCAGGTGGGCGGGCTGGTCGGTCTCGTTGTAGTGGGCGTGCCACATGCCCGGCGGGGTGGTGAAGGCGCAGCCGGCCCGCCAGTCCACCCGGATGGGGTCGACGATGTCGCCGCGGTCGTCGAGGCGGGTGCCCAGCAGCGTGTAGCAGCCGGTGGCGGGCGCGTCGAGGATCAGGTCGAGGGCCACCGACTGGTGCCGGTGCGGGCGCTGCACCTGATTCGGTGGCAGCACGCCGAACATGGCCCACAGGACGTGGGTGATGGTCAGCGTCTGCTCCTGGTTGGCGTTGGCCAGCAGCACGCTGACCCGGCTCTTCTCGTTGGCGCCCGGCCGCGCCGCGATCTCTTCGAGCTTGGCCACCGCGTCCGTCCGGCGGAACTTGGTCGCGCGGAACCGCGGCTGGGTGGCTTCGGCGCCCAGGTAGCGCATCAGCGGCTCGTCGTGCACCCAGTACATGGCGGTGTCCGCGGCCGCGTAGAACACCGAATGCGTGCCCGCGGGCAGGGTCAAAAAGTCACCCTTCTCCCATCCGACCAGCTCGCCGTTGACCGCCGCGAAACCCCGCCCGTAGAGCACGTAGTACAGCTGGGAGGTGGCGTTGGGGCTGGTGTCGACCCGTTCGCCGGGGCGGATGCGCACGAAATTGGCCAGCAGCGCGGGGCTGGTCGCCGCGCCGGTCTCGATCCGCAGCTCCTTGGACAGGTCCAGCGGGATCACACCGGTCGGCCGATCGGTGTAGACATCCGCGTCGAACCGGGTAATCGACACCTGCGGGACGTGTCCCGAGCCGATCGGGTTGGCGGCCTTCGAGTACTCGAAGAATTCGGCGTCGCCGGTCCAATCCTGGAAGCGGCCTTCGAACCCGTACTCGGCCACGTTGACCATCGGAGCGGGGACCGTCGGATCCAGGTTCGGGGTCAGGGTTTGTTCGGTGACGGACATTTGCATGGCTCCTGGGCTTCTTCGGCTCTTCTTATGTTTCTTTCGTATCTATCTTGTATCTCAGTTGTCGCCCTGTCAAGGGCTGCGGTGGTGTACCGTCACCACACTGCTGGGATACGACTTAGCTACCGGAAGGCTGCAGTGGCAACGAACGAGCCGCGGCCGGGCACGGCCAAGGACCGGGCGCTGGACTACGTGAAGACGCGGGTACTCACCGGCGCGTTCCCCGGGGGCGAGTTGATCAGCGAGGGGGATGTCGCGACGGCGCTGGGCATGTCGCGCACCCCGGTGCGCGAGGCGTTCCTGCGGCTGGAGGCCGAGGGGCTGCTGCGGCTGTACCCGCAGCGCGGCGCCCTGGTCGTCCCCGTCTCCCCGGACGAGGTTCGGTCGGTGATGGAGGCACGGCTGGTGCTCGAGCAGTTCGCCGCAACTAAGGTGGTGGGCCGCGGACCCGCCACGTGCGCAGCGGTTTTCGAGAAGATGTCGGCGGAGCTACGACGGCAGCGGGAAGCCGTCGACCGCTCCGATTGGCCCGAATTCCTCGACGCCGACCGCGCCTTCCACGCCATCACGCTGACGGAGTCGAGAAACACCATCCTGTCGGGCTTCTATGCGTCGCTGCGGGACCGGCAGATGCGGATGATCGGCGAATCGGCGCTGCGCGATCCCGACCGGGTGGCGGCGATCCTGGACGAGCATCGCGAAATCGCCGAGGCGCTGCGCGACGGCGACGGTCAGCGCGCGCTGCGTGCGGTGCAAACCCACCTGGCGGGCACGGTGCGCGCCATCGGGCTGGCGGCGGACCTGATCTGAGTTCCGCGCGAATTGTGTTAGAAGTTCCTCTTTTCGGGAAATCCTCTCGAAGATGGCGCCCACCCCGGGAGCCGTTATGACAGGAGCTGAAGTGATCACATCCATAATCCTCGCCATCGTCGTGGGCGCGATCATCGGTTTGGTCGCGCGTCTCGTGATGCCGGGTAAGCAGAACGTCGGCATGATCATGACCGTGGTGCTCGGCGCCGTCGGCGGTCTGATCGGGTCGTGGGCCGCCAGCCAATTCGGATACCACAACGCCAACGGTGGTGTGGCCTGGGTGCCGTTCTTCATCGGCGTCGGCGCCGCCATCGTCCTCATCGCGCTGTACGAGGCGCTGACGGGCCGCCGCACCGGCACCCGGCTCACCCGCTGAGCCGAAAGCTGCGCCGCCCGACCGGTTTTCGGTTGGGCGGCGTCAGCCCGCTATCAGCACCGCATAACGCGGCTTGATGACGTCGTCGATGATGGCCAGCCGCTCGTCGAAGGGAATGAAGGCGGATTTCATCGCGTTGATGGTGAACCGCTCGAGATCACTCCAGCCGTAGCCGAAAGCCTCGACCAGGCGGCACATTTCAAGGCTCATCGTGGTATCGCTCATCAGCCGGTTGTCGGTGTTCACGGTCACCCGGAACCGGGTGCGGGCCAGCAGGTCGAACGGATGCTCGGCGATGCTGTTCACGGCGCCGGTCTGCACATTGGAGCTGGGGCACAGCTCCAGCGGAATCCGCTTGTCCCGCAGGATGGCTGCCAGGCGGCCCAGCCGGACCCGGCCGTCGCCGAGCACGTCGATGTCGTCGACGATGCGCACCCCGTGACCAAGCCGGTCGGCACCGCAGAACGCGATCGCCTCATGGATGGATGGCAGCCCAAACGCCTCGCCGGCGTGAATCGTGAAGCGCGCGTTATGGTCTCGCATGTACTCGAAGGCGTCCAGGTGCCGGGTCGGCGGATTGCCCGCCTCGGCGCCGGCGATGTCGAACCCCACAACTCCCTTGTCCCGGAACCGAATCGCCAGCTCGGCGATTCGGCGTGACACCGCGGCGTGCCGCATGGCGGTCACCAGCAGTCGCACCACGATCGGCCGGCCGGCGGCGGCGCAGGCCTTCTCGCCGTCGGCGAAGCCGGCCAGCACGGCCTCGACGATCTCGTCGAACGACAGCCCGCGGTCGATGTGTAGCTCCGGCGCGAACCGGATCTCGGCGTAGACAACGGAATCGGCGGCCAGGTCTTCGACGCATTCATAGGCGACGCGATGCAGCGCCTCGGGTGTCTGCATCACCGCCACGGTGTGCGAGAACGGTTCGAGGTAGCGCTCCAGCGACCCGCTGTGCGACTGGGTGCGAAACCAGGTGGCCAGCTCGTCCACGTCGGTGGTGGGCAGCCCGTCGTACCCCGTCTCCTCGGCGATCTCCACCACCGTCGACGGGCGCAACCCCCCGTCGAGGTGGTCGTGCAGCAGCGCCTTGGGCGCCTTCTTGATCTGCTCGAGGCCCAGCTTCATCGTCTAATTCAACCCCGTGGTCACGGTGCGATCCGATCGATGATCAGCGGGCGCGGCGCCGGTGGCGTGTCGCCGACGCTGAAGCCGCCGTCCAGTTCGGCCAGCGCGGCGCCGAGGCGCTCCGGGGTGTCGGTGTAGAGGGTGAACAGCGGCTCGCCGGCCGCGACCGGCTCGCCGGGCCGGCGGTGGATCCGGATACCGGCGCCGGCCTGCACCCGTTCGCCCGGACGGGACCTGCCCGCACCGAGCCGCCACACCGCCAGCCCCACCGCCATCGCGTCGATATCGCCCATTGTGCCGCCCCGGCCGGCGGTCACGGTGTCGGAATGCGCACCGATCGGCAACGGAACCGACAAATCACCGCCCTGGGCGGCGATCAGGCGGCGAAACCGGTCCATCGCGGTGCCGTCACGCAGGGTCTCCGCCGGGTCGTGGCCGTCGACGCCCGCCAGTTCAAGCATCTCCCGCGCCAGCCGCACCGTCAGCTCGACGACGTCGGGCGGCCCGCCGCCGGCCAGCACGTCCAGCGATTCGGCGACCTCCAGGGCGTTGCCGACCGCCGCCCCCAGCGGGGCGTTCATGTCGGTCAGGAGCGCGCGCGTCGGCACCCCGTGCGCCTCGCCCAGCCCGACCATGGTGTGGGCCAGTTCGCGGCAGCGCTCCGGGGAGTCGAGCAGCGCACCGGAGCCGACCTTCACATCGAGCACCAGCGCCCCGGCCCCCTCGGCCAGCTTCTTGCTCATCACCGAGCTGGCGATCAGCGGCAGCGACTCGACGGTGGCCGTGATGTCGCGCAGCGCGTACAGCTTGGCGTCGGCCGGCGCCAGCTCGCCGGCGGCGAAGATGGCCGCGCCCACGTCGCGGAGTTGGTCGCGCACCCGCCGGCTGGACAGGGCGGCGGTGAACCCGGCGATGGACTCCAGCTTGTCCAGGGTGCCGCCGGTGTGCCCCAGCCCGCGCCCCGACGCCTGGGGCACCGCGGCGCCGCAGGCGGCGACGACGGCCACCAGGGGCAGGGTGATCTTGTCCCCGACGCCGCCGGTGGAGTGCTTGTCGACGGTGGGCAGGTGCAGGTCGCGAAAGTCCAGCCGTTCACCGGAGGCCAGCATCGCCGCGGTCCAGCCGGCGATCTCGCCGCCGTCCATGCCGCGCAGGAAGATCGCCATCAGCAGCGCCGACATCTGTTCCTCGGCCACCCGGCCGTGGGTGTAGGCGTCGACGACCCACTCGATGGCGGCCTCGGACAGCCGACCGCCGTCACGCTTGGTGCGGATCACCGTCGGCGCGTCGAATGCGTGGTCGGTCAACGGGGTTCCCGCGGCAGGTCCGCGCTGAAGGCGTCGGGCAGTAGCTCGCCGAGGCGGCGGGGCCCGGCCGGGTGGTCGATCAGCAGCTGCGGGCCGCCGTGCTCCAACAGCAGCTGGCGGCACCGCCCGCACGGCATGAGCGCGCGACCCTCGCCGTCGACGCAGGCCAGCGCGATCAGCCGGCCGCCGCCGCCGGCGTGCAGGGCGCACACCACGCCGCATTCGGCACAGAGACCAAGGCCATATGAGATGTTCTCCACATTGCAGCCGGTGACCACGCGACCGTCGTCGACCAGCGCGGCGGCCCCCACGGGGAACCGCGAATACGGCGCGTAGGCCCCCGCGGCAGCGTCGATCGCCTTGTGGCGCAGCGCATTCCAATCGACATCTGCCATATCGCAACCCCGCTCAGCCATGGGCAATCAAGACCGCCAGCCTAACTCTGACACGAGCATTCGCCGGGCGGGCTGGTCGGCGCGGACGGCGCCCCGCGCGGGTTAGGCTGAATTGCCCTCCCTTGATGTCAGAAGGCGGTGAGGACTGGGTGAGCACAGAGACGACAACCGCGGATCCGGCAACGCAATCTGCACCCTCGCGCAAGCGGCGACCACCGCGGACCCTGTATCGGGGCGACCCGGGCATGTGGTCGTGGGTGTTGCATCGCATCAGCGGCGCGACGATCTTCTTCTTCCTGTTCGTCCACGTGCTGGACGCCGCGATGCTGCGGGTCAGCCCGCAGACCTACAACGCGGTGATCCACGACTACCAAACCCCGGTCGTCGGCCTGATGGAGTACGGGCTGGTGGCCGCGGTGCTCTTTCACGGGCTGAACGGGATCCGCGTCATCCTGATCGACTTCTGGTCCGAGGGCACCCGATACCAGAAGCTGATGTTCTGGATCGTCGGCGTCGTCTTCCTGCTGCTCATGGTCCCGGCCGGCGTGGTGACGGGCATTCACATCTTCGAGCACCTGCGATGAGCTCCCCCGACCTGCAGCTGGGCCGCGGCCAGGTGGCCCCGGTCCGCCAGCGCAGCCACGACCGGCCGGCCAGCCTCGACAACCCGCGCTCGCCGCGGCGCCGCGCGGGCATCCCCAACTTCGAGAAGTTCGCCTGGCTGTTCATGCGGTTCTCCGGCGTCGCGCTGATCGTCCTGGCCGTCGGGCACCTGTTCATCATGCTGATGTGGGACAACGGCGTTTACCGCATCGACTTCAACTACGTGGCGCAGCGCTGGGCCTCGCCGTTCTGGCAGTTCTGGGATTTGGCGCTGCTGTGGCTGGCGCAGCTGCACGGCGGCAACGGCCTGCGCACCATCATCGACGACTACAGCCGCAGCGACCGCACCCGGTTCTGGCTGAACAGCCTGTTGCTGTTGTCGATGGGGTTCACGTTGGTGCTGGGCACCTACGTGCTGGTGACATTCGACCCGAATATCGGAGCGTGACGCCGTGATCCAGCAACACCGATACGACGTGGTGATCGTCGGCGCCGGCGGTGCCGGCATGCGCGCCGCGGTGGAGGCGGGTCCGCGCGTCCGGACCGCGGTGCTCACCAAGCTCTATCCCACCCGCAGCCACACCGGCGCCGCCCAGGGCGGGATGTGCGCGGCGCTGGCCAACGTCGAGGACGACAACTGGGAATGGCACACCTTCGACACCGTCAAGGGCGGCGACTATCTCGCCGACCAGGACGCGGTGGAGATCATGTGCAAGGAAGCCATCGACGCGGTGCTCGACCTGGAGAAAATGGGGATGCCGTTCAACCGCACCCCCGAAGGCCGCATCGACCAGCGCCGGTTCGGCGGGCACACCCGCGAACACGGCAAGGCCCCGGTGCGCCGGGCGTGCTACGCCGCCGACCGCACCGGCCACATGATCTTGCAGACGCTCTACCAGAACTGCGTCAAGCACGACGTGCAGTTCTTCAACGAGTTCTACGCGCTGGACCTGGTTCTCACCCAGACGCCGAGCGGCCCGGTGGCCAGCGGCGTGGTGGCCTACGAGCTGGCCACCGGCGAGATTCATGTGTTCCACGCCAAGGCCGTGGTCTTGGCGACCGGCGGCTCGGGCCGCATGTACAAGACCACCTCCAACGCGCACACCCTGACCGGCGACGGCATCGGCATCGTCTTCCGCAAGGGACTTCCGTTGGAGGACATGGAGTTTCATCAGTTCCATCCGACCGGCCTGGCCGGGCTGGGCATCCTGATATCCGAGGCCGTGCGCGGCGAGGGCGGCCGGCTGCTCAACGCCGACGGTGAGCGGTTCATGGAGCGCTACGCCCCGACCATCGTCGACTTGGCGCCGCGCGACATCGTCGCGCGGTCAATGGTTTTGGAGGTGCTGGAAGGCCGTGGCGCGGGCCCGAACAAGGACTACGTCTACATCGACGTGCGCCACCTCGGCGAGGACGTGCTCGAGGCGAAGCTGCCCGACATCACCGAATTCGCCCGCACCTACCTGGGCGTCGACCCCGTGCACGAGCTGGTCCCGGTCTACCCGACGTGTCACTACGTGATGGGCGGCATCCCCACCACCGTCACCGGACAGGTGTTGCGGGACAACACCGCCATCGTCCCCGGCCTGTACGCCGCCGGCGAGTGCGCCTGCGTGTCGGTGCACGGCGCGAATCGGCTGGGCACCAATTCGCTGTTGGACATCAACGTCTTCGGGCGCCGCGCCGGCATCGCCGCCTCCGACTACGCCGACGGGCACGACTTCGTGGACATGCCACCGAATCCCGAGGCGATGGTGGTCGGCTGGGTCCGCGACATCCTCAGCGAGCACGGCAACGAGCGCGTCGCCGACATCCGCGGCGCGCTACAGCAGTCGATGGACAACAATGCCGCGGTGTTCCGCACCGAGGAGACGCTCAAGCAGGCGCTCACCGACATCCACGCCCTCAAGGAGCGGTACTCCCGAATCACCGTGCACGACAAGGGAAAGCGCTTCAACAGCGACCTGCTGGAGGCCATCGAACTGGGCTTTTTGCTGGAACTGGCCGAGGTGACCGTGGTGGGGGCGCTGAATCGCAAGGAATCCCGCGGCGGTCACGCCCGGGAAGACTACCCGAACCGTGACGACGTCAACTACATGCGCCACACCATGGCCTACAAGCAGGGCACCGATCTGCTGAGCGACATCGCGCTGGACTTCAAGCCCGTCGTGCAGACCCGCTACGAACCCAAGGAACGGAAGTACTGATGTCCGACAGCGTCGACGTCGAGGTGGACCGGGGACCGGAGCCGCCGTTGCCGCCCGTCCCCGAGGGCGCCGTGCTGGTGACCCTCAAGATCGCCCGGTTCAACCCCGACGACCCCGACGCCTTCGCGGAAACCGGTGGCTGGCAAAGCTTTCGGGTGCCCTGCCTGCCCAGCGACCGGCTGCTCAACCTGCTGATCTACATCAAGAGCTACCTGGACGGCACGCTGACCTTCCGGCGCTCCTGCGCGCACGGGGTGTGCGGCTCGGACGCCATGCGCATCAACGGCGTCAACCGGCTCGCCTGCAAGGTGCTGATGCGTGACCTGCTGCCCGAAAAGCCGGGCAAGCAACTCACCATCACGGTCGAGCCGATCCGCGGACTGCCGGTGGAGAAGGACCTGGTGGTCAACATGGAGCCGTTCTTCGATGCCTACCGCGCGGTCAAGCCGTACCTGGTCACCAGCGGGAATCCCCCTACGCGCGAACGCATTCAGAGCCCCACCGACCGTGCCCGCTACGACGACACCACCAAGTGCATCCTGTGCGCGGCCTGCACGACGAGCTGCCCGATCTTCTGGCACGAGGGCAGCTACTACGGGCCGGCGGCGATCGTCAACGCGCACCGGTTCATCTTCGACAGCCGCGACGAGGCCGCCGCCGAGCGCCTGGACATCCTCAACGAGGTCGACGGCGTGTGGCGGTGCCGCACCACGTTCAACTGCACGGAGGCCTGCCCGCGCGGGATTCAGATCACCAAGGCGATTCAGGAGGTCAAGCGCGCGCTGATGTTCACGCGCTGATCACCTACGCGGGTCGCACAGCTCGTGATGACTGCTCCGGTTGCCGCCCAACCGCTTTGCCTCATACATCGCGGCATCGGCGGCGGTGACCAACTCCCCCAGCAGCGATTGCGGTTCCGAGGCGCTGTCGTCGAGGTGGGCGCAGGCCGTGCCGATGCTGGCGGTCACTCCGGCGGCCGACGCCGCGATGGCGCGACACATCCGCGCGGCCAGCGACTCGGCGTTGCACGCCTTGGCGGTGCCGGCCAGCAGGAACTCCTCACCGCCGCTGCGCGCCACCACCGAGTCCTCGGAGGCGGCCGACAGGGCCTGGGCGACCTGGACCAGCGCCCGGTCCCCCGCGGCGTGACCGTGCCGGTCGTTGATGTCTTTGAAGTGGTCGAGGTCGATCAGCATGACCACCAGGTGGGAGTCGATGCCCCGCCGGGCCAGGATCATGCCCAACGCCTCGTGCTGGAACGTGCGCCGGTTCAGCAGGCCCGTCAGCGGATCGCGGTCGGCCTGCAGCAGGTCCCCCGTCAGGGCGCGCATCAGAATCCGAATGGCCAGCGGCAGCGCGATGTTGACCTCGATCACCAACCACAGATCCACCCCGGCGAGGCTGGGGTGCCCGGACCTCGCCAGCGACAAGGCCTCCCACGACCCGACCGCGGCGGCCACCGCGAAGTTGTACAGCACGAATCCCGTGGTGTGGAAGAACGCCATGTACGCGCCGAAGGTCGCGAAGGCGATGCAGCCGATCAGCGCGGCCAGCGGGTTCGGATGCGCCAGGCAGGCCAGCGCGACGGCGGTGTTGCAGGTCAGGGCGTAGGCGAGGGACTGCCCGCGCGTCGGCCAGCGCCACGTCCACAGCAGAACGCCCGCCACCCCTCCGGTGACGGCCGTCCACATCATCGCCACGGGCACCGATCCACGGGGACCGTCCGAGCCGGCCAGCAACGCGATGAGGCACAGCACCATCGACGCCGAGATGAGCGCCATCACGGCCCGAGTGGCCCCGCTGATGCCCCGCGACGCGAGATAGCCGGATAGCCAGTCGTACTGATCGGCCCGCCGGCTAAACAGCGCGGTCATCGTTGACTCGCAATCGCCACCACCGCTCATCGACGTCGAAAGGCTAGCCGCATGCTACGGCTCTCCCGCCCTCCCCCGAGGCGGATTGCCGCGTCTGTGCGCGCGAGGCCGTCACACTTTCGCGTGCCATCCCGTCTGAGGGATATGACACAGAAAACGCGCATCGAGCCCCTGTCCCCCAACCGCGCCGGGCCGCTGACCCGCGCCATGTACCGGATCGCCAAGCGCCGCTACGGCCAGGTACCCGAGCCCTTCACCGTGACCGCCCACCATCGCAAGTTGATGGTCGCCGGGGCCGTGCACGAGACGATGCTCGACCGGGCGTCCAAGACGCTGCCGGTCGGCGTGCGCGAGCTGGCGGTGCTGTGGACCGCTCGCAGCATCGGCTGTTCCTGGTGCGTCGACTTCGGCTCGATGCTGCAGCGCCTGGACGGCCTGGACATCGAACGGCTCAAGGACATCGACCACTACGCCACTTCGACGGCGTTCACCGACGACGAGCGCGCCGCGATCCGCTACGCCGACGCGATGACGACCGATCCGCACACCGTCACCGACGAGCAGGTGGCCGACCTGCGCGCCCGGTTCGGCGACGCGGGCGTGATCGAGCTGACCTATCAGATCGGCGTGGAGAACATGCGGGCCCGGATGAACACCGCGCTGGGCATCACCGAGCAGGGCTTCAGTTCCGGGAACGCGTGCCGGGTTCCGTGGGCGGGCGACGATCGCACGGCGGCTACCGGTCGCTGACCCCCGGGGCTACATTGGCGGCATGCGCGTCTGGGACTTGGGTCCGGGCCGGCTCTTGGTGGCAGGCGTGTTTTCCGACCTCGCCCTCCACCACCACCCCGCGGTTCAGGTCACGGTCGGCGGCCACGGGCCCGTGACGCTCACCCGCGACGGCGACGGCCCGCACGCGTGCCGACTGGTGGTGGTCGGCAGCGGAACGCGCCACGCGGTGCGATCGGATTCGGGCTCCGACGCGTTGACGCTGTACCTCGGGCTGCAGACGGTTGCGGGCTTCGCCCTGCACACGTTGAGCCACAACCGCGGTCGCGGCAGTTGGGTCGTCGACGACGGGGCCGGGCTGGCCGCGGCGACGGCGCGTGCGCTCAAGACGGACGGCCCGCATGCCGCGGCCGATTTCCTGGTCGACGGGGTGTGCGGGGCGGCGAGCCGAGGTGTTGGCGCCCCGGCACCCATTCATCCCCAACTGCGCCGGGCGATCGAGGTCGCGTCGAGCCGAGTGCCGAACCGAGTCGACGTGGCATCGCTGGCCAATGCCGTTGCCCTGTCACCGGATTACCTCGGCCGGCTGTGCCGAGAGCAGACCGGGGCGTCGATGTCGGCCACCATCCGCTGGACGCGCCTGGTGACCGCGGTGGCCCACCTCGTCGCCGGCCGCTCGGTCACCGATGCCGCCCATCTGGCCGGGTTCGCCGACGGTGCGCACGCCAATCGGGTGTGCCGGGAGATGACCGGCGCGGCACCGCGCGAACTCGCCCGAGCGGTTCGCGCCGCGACCTGACGGATCCGTACAAGCGTTCCCTTCGCCGCCGATCCACGCTGAACATATCGGCGAGCGAAGGGAGTAAATCATGGCCACGCCGTCGCGCATCCGCGTTCAGGCCGCGGCGATCCGCGCCGTCTTCGGGTTACCGGCACCGGCCCGCCGGTTGTTGGCGGGCTCGCCCATCCGAATCGACGGGCAGCAGCTCGACCTCGACGCGCAGCTCGTCATCCGCCTCAAAAACCGTTCGGGCTCAGACGTTTTCACCGATCCGATCGATGCGGCCCGGGCGCGATACGACCAGCTGCCCCGGGTCGTCCGGTACCGCACGCCCCGGCCCGTCGAGGTCCGCGAGGTCGCCATCCCCGCCGCGCACGGCGACATCCCGGCCACCCTGTACACCCCCGCGGACGCGCCGTCACCGTCCGGCCTGCTGGTCTACTACCACGGTGGCGGCTTCTCGGTCGGGTCACGCGTCAGCCACGACCCGGTGGCTCGATACCTGGCCCACCACGCGGGCGTGCGGGTGCTCTCGATCGAATACCGGCGCGCGCCGGAGCACCCATTCCCCGCCGCCGTGCACGACGCGATCGCCGCATTCGAATATGCGCTCGCATCGGCGGCGGAGCTGGGCGCGGCCCCCGACCGGATCGCGGTCGGGGGCGACAGCGCCGGAGGAAACCTCGCGGCGGTGACCACGCAGCACGCCGCGCAGCGCGGCGGCGGTATCCCGGCCTTCCAGCTGCTGATGTATCCGCCCACGGATCTCGCCGCGCGGCGACGCTCGCACGACCTGTTCGCCGACGGGTGCTCCACCTTCACCGACCGGAACCTGCGCTGGGCGCTGGGCAACTACGTCCCCCCGGCGGTCGACCGAAGTGACCCGCGCCTGTCGCCGCTGCGCGGTGACGTCACCCAGCTGCCACCGGCCTACGTCGCCAGCGCCGGTTTCGACCCGTTGCGCGACGACGCCGTGGCCTACGCGGACAGGCTGCGGGCCGGGGGCGTTGCGGTGACGCTCAGCCGGCAGCCCGACCTGCCGCACGCATACCTCAACTTCGTCGGGCTCGGGGGCCGGTTCGCCGAGGCCGCCGCCGAGGCCGCCGCGGCGCTGCGCCTCGGCCTGGCGGCCGCCGCAACCCGGAGCCGATGACCAGCGCTCCCCCGATCGACGGACCCGGGGTCGTCCGATGTGGGGAAGGCCGGCTCCCCCACCGCGGCGGCCGGACGGTGGAAAGACACGGCGCGGCCGAGCGGGGATAGTCAGATGTGCCCGAAAACGGACGCCACCGGACTTGGAGAATCGACATGGACCAACTCGTTAGCTCCGATCGGTGGGCGCCGCAACGACGGCTCGGCGTCGTGGATGGGTTGGGCCCCCGCACCACCGCCCGGTTCTACGCGATGCTGTGCGAGAACCATCGGGCGCTGACGGGAGGTTCGTACCCGGACGTGGTCGTGCACACCATCGGTGTGCAGCGGCGCCTGGTGGACGCCGCCACGGCCGGCTCGCCTCGGCCCGGGCACCAGGAAGCGTTGCGGGACCTCGTGACCCGGACCTCTCGCTCCCTCGCCGGAACCGGCGCGGACGTGATCGCCGTCGCGTGCAACGCCACCACGGTCGACCCCGCGCTAGGCGCACTGACATGCATCGGCATGGTCGAGGCGACCGGCCGGAAGCTGCAACGCCTGAACGTCCGCCGGGTCGGTCTCGTCGCGTCGAGCATCATGGTGTCCTCCGCGGCCTACGAGCGCGGCCTCGGCGACGCCGGCATCGCCGCCGTCGCCCCGGCCCCGGGCGATCAGGAGATGGTCGACCGGTTCATCGAGTCGCTGCAATGGTCCACGGCTCCCGTCCCGGTCCCCGAGGAATTCCGCCGGGTCGTCGCCGGGCTCGCGGAGAATGTGGACGCGCTGATACTGGACTGCAATGAGCTCTACGGCGTCGTCGACGCCGAGATGGCGGGCAAGCCGGTCGTCGACAGCGTGACCGCGCTGGTCGAGGAAGCGTCCCGCCTACTGGTGGATCCGGTCGCCCGCGCAACCCCGCCGACCGACATTGAATCCATTGCCGCGGCGCGGCCGTCCCGCCGCTGGGCGCTGTCGCGTTGGCGGCCGCGCCGGCCGCAGCGTGGCGCCGGTGAACTCATTCGAATTCGCGACATCGCTTAGGGCACAAGCCTTTTCGTTGCCCACGCCGATCGCGAGAGTTCGCGGCGGCAATCCTTGATGCCGGCCGCCGCCGTCGGGGGCCCCGGCAATCGCCCCCGTCCGGGCAGTGCGACATTGAAGGCATTGGCGCCCGCCGTCCCCGCGAAGAGGGCCGCGGGTGAACTTCGGCAGAGTCGGTGAAAACCGCTCGCCCATCGTGATATACAGCCATTACTCCTGGGCTCGTCGCTAGTCATCGCTGGGTCGGCCACGGCGGACGGGGGGCCGGCTTGCCGGGGCATACAGGTTGCGGAACTGGGTGCGAAGCCAAACGGAGGGGTATGAAGTCGCCCTTGGACTGGTCGCTGATCGACTTCCCGGCGCAGGCGCTGATCGCCGTGTCGGTGCTCGGCCTTCTGGTCGCGCTGTTGTGCAGGCGGGGGCGCCAGTGGTGGCTACGGGCGGTGCCGCTGTGCGTGGCCATCGCGGCGGCGGTCGCGGCGGCCGGCTATTACACGGTGAACTACCGCTGGCATCCCTACCCCGACGTCATCCCGTGGACGCTGTTCGCCTGGGGCGGGGTCGCCGCCCTGGTGTTGTGCCTGTCGGCTGCCAGGATGCGCCGGTCCGGCTGGCCGGTGCGCGCGCTGATGGTGCTGGGCGTGCTGTGGTCGGTGGTGGTGATCGCCGCGCAGGCCAACATCCACTACGCGGCGTTCACCACCGCACGCAAGCTGGTGAACCCGCTGCTGCACCCCGTCGGCGACCTGTCCTCGGTCGCCTCGAGCCAGGCCAGCGCGGTGCGCGCCGCGGCGGGCAGCACGCTCGAACAGCTGTGGCAGCCGCCGGCGACCATGCCCGCGGACGGCCAGGTGGTGAAGGCGTCGATTCCGGCGTCCAGCCGGTTCAGCCCGCGTGAGGCGCTGATCTACCTGCCCCCGGCCTACCTGGCCACGCCGCGGCCCGAACTGCCCGTGCTCGTACTGCTTCCCGGCGACCCGGGAGCGCCGCGCGACTGGATCGACAAGGTGCACGTCGACGACGCGCTCGGCCAGTTCGCCGCGCGTCACAAGGGCCTGGCCCCGGTGGTGGTGATGGCCGATCAGCAAGGTGTCGCGGAAAACAATCCGAGCTGCGTGGACTCCGCCTGGGGCACGCCGCAGACCTACCTGGCCGAGGACCTTCCGCGCTGGGTATCGGCGAACCTGCAAGTGAGCCGGGACCATCGCCAGTGGGGGATCGGCGGCCTGTCGTCGGGGGGCACCTGCTCGCTGCTGGTAGGGCTTCGCGCCCCCGAGGCCTATGCCAACGTGGTGGACATGTCCGGCCAGCGGGAGCCGATCCTGACCAGCCACGCCGAAATCGTCGCCAAGTTGTTCAACGGCGACGAGGCCGCCTACAACAACGTCACACCAAAGGACATCATGGCCAAGCGGCAGTATCCGGACACCAACGCGCTGATCACGGCGGGCTCAGATGATGGGGTCTACAACCCCCAGCAGCGGGAGATCTACGCGGCCTGCCGGCAGGCCGGCATGAACGCACAGTGGCAGGAATTTCCCGGAGGACATACCTTCGCCGTGTTCCGGGCCTCATTCGAAGCGGCGATTCCGTGGCTGGCGGCGCGCACGGGGCTGACCCAATGACCGCCGCGGTGCTCGACAAACCGACGACGGTGCTCGACAAGCGCGCCGTCGTTCAGCACAACGCGCGGCGGGCGTTCGCGCTGCTGCGACAGTCGCCCGTCACCGTCGGCCTGGTCGTCACGCTGTGGGTGCTCGGCGCGGTCACCCACGCGTGGTCGGTGTGGTCGAACAACACCGAGAATGCGCCCGGCATGCCCCACGGCCTGGTGGCCAAGGTGGCCATCGGCACATCCCAGCTGGAGCGCGGCTTCTGGTGGACGCCGTTCACCGCGGGGCTGTGGAACGTGTCGCTGGCCGCCTACGTCGTCGCCACGCTGTTCACGGTGGCCGTGGGCGTGCCCGCCGAACGGTTGCTCGGTCCTCGCCGCACCGCCGTATTCCTGGTGACCGGCCAGGTGCTGAGCAGCCTGCTCGGTGTCGGCGCCGTCGCGCTGCTGTCACGCACCGGCGACTCCTGGTTGACCAACCTCGACAAGGAGGTCGCGGTCGGCACCACGCCGGCGCTGGTCTGCCTCGCGGTGGTGATGACGTTCAAGCTGTCGGCGCTGTGGCGCCGCCGGCTGCGGCTGTTGATGTTCAGCGGCGTGGTGGTGTTCGCGCTGTATTCGGGCACCCTGCTCGACGTCTTGCGGGTTTTCGGCGCGGTGGCCGGACTGCTGTTGGGCTGGCTGTTCTACCGGTCGGAGGCGCGTGCCGCCGTCTCGCCCCCCTCCCGCTCGGAGGCCAGGGTGCTGGTGGCCACGCTGGTCGCGGCGACGGCATTCGGCCCCCTGCTGACCCTGCTCGGTTCCACCGGCGCCTGGCTGGCCTACCCCGGCTACGGCCCGCTGCGAATCTTGCAGTCCCTGTTCGCCTCTCCCGCCGAGGACAGCGAGCGCATGCGGCAGCTGTGCGTCGATCCCGGGTTGAGCGAGGCGTGCCGGCTGGCGGTCTCGCAGACCCTCGGGACCGGGGTGGGTTCGGCGATCACCTCGGTGGGGCCGGCGCTGCTGCTGCTCGCGGCCGCGGTCGGATTGCGCCGCGGGCGCCGCTTCGCTTGGTGGCTGGCGTTGCTGCTGAACGCGGCGCTGGTCGCGGGCAGCGCCTGGTTCGCCGTGCTGTGGACCCGCGACGCGGCCGACGCGGGATCTTTCGTGCACGACGCGGACGACACATACTCGTTCGCCCACGATACGTTGATTCTCATCGCCCCAATCGTGGTGCCCTGCTTGATGATTGCGCTGTTGTTGTTCACCCGGCCGTTGTTCACGGTGACCGCGCCACGCGCCACCTATCTGCGGCTGGGGCTGGGCCTGGCGGCCACCGCGTTGCTCACCGCCGGCGGCTATCTGCTGGTTGCATTTTGGGAGCGCAAGGAATTCGATCCCCCGCCGAGCCTCGCCCAGCTGGTCTCCGACCTGCCCACCCGCTACCTGCCGCCGGCCTACGAACTGGCGCACAGCGCAAAGTTCCTGCCTAACAGCGGGCTTGCGCTCCTGGCCTGGGAGTTCTGCGGCGCGGTGTTCTGGGTGATGCTGCTGGCGGGGTTGGTCGTCAGCTTCTGGCGGGCCAGCGTCGTCGTCGACGACGAGGCGGCGACCCGGGCACGAAACCTGATGGTGGCCAACAGCGGATCCTCGCTGGCGTACATGAGCACCTGGCCGGGCAACGCGTATTGGTTCACCGATGACGGACGGGCGGCGTTCGCCTACCGCGTGGTGGCCGCGGTTGCGCTGACCACCGGCGGCCCGCTGGGCGACCCCGGCGCGCAGGACGACGCGATCCGCGGATTCGAGCGGTTCTGCGACCGTAACGGCTGGACGGCGTGCATGTACAGCATCACCGAGGACGTGCGCGACCGCGCGCTGGCGCTGGGCTGGTCGGCGGTGCAGGTGGCCGAGGACACCGTGGTGCCGTTGGCCGAGCTGGAGTTCAAAGGCAAGAAGTGGCAAGACATTCGGACCGCGCTGAACAAGGCGGCCAAGGAGGGCATTCGCGCCGAGTGGACGAGCTATCCGGAGGCGCCATTGTCGATACGCGACCAGGTGCGGGTGATCTCCGAGGAATGGGTCGCCGACAAGGGCATGCCCGAAATGGGTTGGACGCTGGGCGGTTTGGACGAGCTCGACGACCCGGACGTGCGCTGCCTGATCGCCGTGGACGAGCAGTGGATCGTGCACGGCATCACCAGCTGGTTGCCGGTCTACCGGGACGGGCAGACGGTCGGCTGGACGCTGGACTTCATGCGCAGGCGGGGCAGCAGCCCCTTCAAAGGCGTGATGGAGTTCTTGATCGCCTCTGCCGCACAGAGCTTTCGGGAGGAGGGCGCGGAGTTCCTCAGCCTGTCCGGCGCCCCGCTGGCCCGGCTGGCCCGGGGCAACGAGGTCACGGCGTTGGACCGCATCCTCGACGTCACCGGCAAAGCCCTGGAGCCGGTGTACGGCTTCCGCTCGCTGCTCAGCTTCAAGGCCAAGTTCCAGCCCGAGTACCAGCCGCTGTACATGGCCTACCGCGACCCGTCGTCCCTGCCCGCGATCGCCAACGCGATCAGCCGCGCCTACCTACCGAACCTCACCGCGCGCCAAGGGATCCGGCTGGCGCGCAAACTCGCCCGCAGATAGTCGCCCGCCATGGCGACTCCGGCGTCAGGGGCGCCGCAGCGGAGAGCCGGTGAACTTGTCCGGGTTGGCGATATCCCATAGGGCGCTGACCTTCCCGTCGCGCACCGTCACCGCCGTGATCCGCGGCAGCATCTCGCGGTACCCGTCGGCCGCGGGCAGCCCGGCGGTGTAGATGCCCAGCTCGCCGTTGACCAGCCCCAGCTCGTACGAGGTGAACATGCCCGGGCCGTAGCGCTGCGCCAGGCCCAGCATGAACCGGACCACCTTGTCCGGGCCGCGGATGGTCTGAACGGCCGTGGGCGCCTTGCCATTCGAATCGCCGGTGAAGGTGACGTCGGGATGCAGCAGCGAGACCACGGCGTCCAGGTCGCCGGCGGCCATGGCGGCCATCAGCCGGCCCACCACCTCGTCGTGCGAGGGGTCGGGCCTGGGCGGCGGCTCGGCCGTCACGGCCTTGCGGGCCCGCGACGCCAGCTGCCGGGCGCCGGCCTCGGTGGTGCCCAGCACCTCGGCCACCTCCGCGAAGGGCACCGCGAACCCGTCGTGCAGCACGAACGCGACCCGCTGATCCGGCGACAGCCGCTCCAGCACCACCATCGCCGCGAACCGGGCGTCCTCTCGGGCCACCACGGCCGACAGCGGGTCGGTCCGGTCGAAACCGGTGACCACCGGTTCCGGCAGCCAGTTGCCGGTGTAGGTCACGCGCCGGTGCGCCGCCGAGCGCAACTTGTCCAGGCCCAGGCGGCTCACCACGGTGGTCAGCCAGGCCCGCAGGTCGTCGATCTGGCTGTCCTGCCCGTCCCAGCGCAGCCAGGCCTCCTGCACGATGTCCTCGGCGTCGGCCACGGTGCCGGTGAGCCGATAGGCGACCGCCATCAGGTGCGGTCGCAGGGCTTCGAATTGTGAGACCTGTTCGGTCCCGGTCATATCGCGAGCCTAGCGCGGCCGAAACGGCGCCAGAAAGGAGCCGCGCCAACGGACCGGCGCGGCTAGTCTCGCAGACACCATGACAGAACACCTGTGGCTGCACTTCGCCCGGCACGGCGCCGGAATCAACCCGCCGGTCATCGTCCGCGGCGACGGCGTGACCATTTTCGACGACCGCGGCAAGAGCTACCTCGACGCCCTGTCCGGGCTGTTCACGGTGCAGGTCGGGCACGGCCGCACCGAACTCGCCGAGGTCGCCGCGCGGCAGGCCAGCACGCTGGCGTACTTCCCGCTGTGGGGTTACGCCACCCCGACCGCGATCGAGCTCGCCGAGCGGCTCGCCCACTACGCGCCGGGCGACCTGAACCGGGTGTTCTTTACCACGGGCGGGACCGAGGCCGTCGAGACCGCGTGGAAACTGGCCAAGCAGTACTTCAAGCTGACCGGCAAACCCGGTAAGCACAAGGTGATTTCGCGGTCGATCGCCTACCACGGCACCACCCAGGGCGCCCTGGCCATCACCGGCCTTCCGTCGTACAAGGCGCCCTTCGAACCGGTGACGCCGGGCGGCTTCCGGGTGCCCAACACGAACTTCTACCGCGCGCCCGAGCCATTCGCCAACGACCCCAAGGCGTTCGGGCGATGGGCCGCCGACCGGATCGCCGAGGCGATCGAGTTCGAGGGCCCGGAGACCGTCGCCGCCGTGTTCCTCGAACCGGTGCAGAACGCGGGCGGTGCCATCCCCCCTCCCCCGGGCTATTTCGAGCGGGTGCGCCAGATCTGCGACGAGCACGACGTGCTGCTGGTGTCCGACGAGGTGATCTGCGCCTTCGGCAGGATCGGCTCGATGTTCGCCTGCAGTAGTGAGCTCGGGGACTTCGGCTACGTGCCCGACATGATCACCTGCGCCAAGGGCCTGACGTCGGGCTACTCACCGCTGGGCGCGATGATCGCCAGCGAGCGATTGTTCGAGCCGTTCAACGACGGCGCCACCGTCTTTCCGCACGGCTATACCTTTGGCGGACACCCGGTTTCGACGGCCGTCGGGCTGGCCAACCTCGATATCTTCGAGCGCGAGGGCCTCAATGATCGGGTCAGGCAACACGCGTCCGCGTTCCGCGCCACCCTGGAGAGGTTGTACGACCTGCCCGTCGTCGGCGACGTCCGCGGCGAGGGCTACTTCTACGCCATCGAGCTGGTCAAGGACAAGGCGACCAAGGAGACGTTCAGCGCCGCGGAATGCGAACGGGTGCTGCACGGCTTCGTGTCCCCCGCGCTTTTCGAGGCGGGCCTGTACTGCCGCGCCGACGACCGCGGCGATCCGGTCGTGCAGGTGGCGCCGCCACTGATCAGCGGTCAGGACGAATTCGACACCATCGAATCGATCCTGCGCGACGTGCTCGGCAAGGTGTAGCCGCCTTTTCCGAGCGCGGGCAAACATAACGATTAGCGGAAATACAAGTCGCCGCCGGCCGCCGGAGGTGTACGTTCGCCGCGATGGGCGCTCTTGGCCGAACCTCTTAAAGGAGCCGCGGCAGGGTGAAGAACGGACCGGGGGCCAGACCGGCTGGCAAAGCGCCGTTGCTGCCGCGGACGATCGCCCGTCTCGCGGTGCCGATCGTGCTGGTGTGGCTGGGGCTCACCGCGATCCTCAATATCGCCGTCCCGCAGTTGGAGGCGGTCGGCAAAACCCACTCGGTGTCGCTGAGCCCGAAGGACGCGGCCGCGGTTCAGGCGATCAAGCACATCGGCCAGGTGTTCGGCGAGTTCGACTCCAACACCGCGGTGACGATCGTGCTGGAAGGCGACAAGCCCCTCGGTAGCGACGCGCACCGGTTCTACGGCGAGCTGATACGCAAGCTGTCGGCGGACACCTCGCACGTCGCGCACATTCAGGATTTCTGGAGCGATCCGCTGACCGCGGCGGGATCCCAAAGCGCGGACGGCAAGGCCGCGTACAGCGTCGTGTACCTCGTCGGCAACAACGAAACCCAGGCGTACAACTCGGTTCACGCGGTCCGGCGCATCGTGAACGGCACACCGGCGCCCCGCGGGGTCAGGGCATACGTCACCGGCCCGTACGCGCTGATCGCCGACCAGACCGAGGCCGGCGACAAGAGCGTCGCCAAGGTCACCCTGATCACCACCCTGGTGATCGCGGCGATGTTGCTGTTCATCTACCGTTCCGTGGTCACCATGGTTTTCGTCCTGGCCATGGTCGGCGTCGAGCTGGGGGCGATCCGCGGGGTCGTCGCGTTTCTGGCCTCCCACAACGTCGTCAGCCTGACGACCTTCGCGACGAACCTGTTGACCCTGCTGGCCATCGCCGCCAGCACGGACTACGCGATCTTCATGCTCGGCCGCTACCACGAGGCGCGTCACCTCGGTGAAGACCGAAAGACGGCCTTCTACACTATGTTTCACGGCACCGCCCACGTGATTCTGGGCTCGGGCCTGACGATCGCCGGCGCCATGTACTGCCTGAGCCTGGCCCGGCTCCCGTATTTCAAGACGCTCGGGGCCCCTTGTGCCGTCGGCATGTTGGTGGCCGTGCTGGCCGCGCTCACGCTCGGCCCGGCGGTGCTGAGTGTGGCCGGCTTCTTCAAGCTGCTGGATCCCAAGCGCCGGATGAACACTCGATGGTGGCGGCGGGTGGGCACCGCGATCGTCCGCTGGCCCGGCCCGGTGCTCGCCGCCACGTGCGCGGTGGCGTCCGTCGGCCTGCTGGCCCTACCGAACTACAAGACGACGTACGATCTGCGCGGATTCATGTCGCCGGACATGCCGTCGCTGGTCGGGGACCGGGCCGCGGGCCGGCACTTCTCGCAGGCCCGGCTGAATCCCGAGGTGCTGTTGATCGAGACCGATCACGACATGCGCGACCCGGTCGACATGCTGGTGCTGGACAAGGTCGCAAAGGCCATCTTTCACAGCCCCGGTGTCGCACAAGTGAAATCGATAACCCGGCCGCTGGGGACCCCCATCAAGCACACCTCGATCCCGTACATCCTCAGCATGCAGAACGTGGTGAACGACGAGAACACGCAGTTCATGAACGGCCGGCTGGAGGACATGGTGGTGCAGGAGCAGGCCATGGACGCATCGATCGCGGCGATGCAGCGCATGTATCAACTCATGGGCGAGATGATCGACGACACCACGGATATGGATCACCTCACCCACGACATGTCGGCCATCACCGACACGATCAGGGATCACTTCGCGGACCTCTCGGATTTTCTTCGGCCGATCGGCAGCTATTTCTATTGGGAGAGGCACTGTTTCGACATCCCGGTCTGCTGGGCGTTGCGAGCGATATTCGACACGTTCGACAACGTGGACCAGCTGAGCGAGAAGCTGCAATTCCTCGCCAAGGACATGGACGTCCTGATCAGGCTGTTGCCGCAGATGCGCGCGCAGATGCTGCCGATGCTGTCGACGATGACCATCATGCGAGACGTGTTGGTGGTTTGGCACGGCACCCTCGCGTCCTTCAACAAGGAACAGGAGATGAACAGCAAAGACCCCGGCGCGATGGGCCGGGTCTTCGACGCCGCCAACGTCGACGAGTCGTTCTATCTGCCCCAATCGGCCTTTGACGCACCGGGTTTCAAGCGGGTGCTGAAGTTGTTCGTGTCGCCGGACGGCAAGGCGGCCCGCTTCATCATCTCGCTGGACGGGGATCCCGCTACGCCCGAGGGCATTTCCCGCGTCGAGCCGATTCAGCAGGCGGCCAAGGAGGCCATCAAGGGCACGCCGCTGCAGGGCGCCGTGATCTCGATGGGCGGCGTCGCGGCGACGTTCAAGGACCTGCAAGAGGGCGCCCTCTACGACCTGCTGATCGCCGTCGTCGCCGCGATCAGCCTGATCTTGATCATCATGATGATCGTCACCCGAAGCATCGTCGCCGCCGCCGTCATCGTCGGGACGGTGCTGCTGTCCCTGGGCTCGTCGTTCGGCCTGTCCGTCCTCGTCTGGCAGGACATTCTCGGCATCGACCTGTACTGGCTGGTGTTGGCGATGTCGGTGATGCTGCTGCTGGCGGTCGGATCGGACTACAACCTGTTGCTGATCTCCCGGCTCAAGGAGGAGATCTACGCCGGGCTGAACACCGGGATCATCCGCGCGATGGCCGGCACCGGCGGGGTGGTCACCGCCGCGGGCATGGTGTTCGCCGTGACGATGTCCCTCTTCGTGTTCAGCGATCTGCGGATCATCGGTCAGATCGGGACCACCATCGGCCTGGGCCTGCTGTTCGACACGCTGATCGTGCGCTCGTTGATGACGCCGTCGATCGCCGCGGTGCTCGGGCGCTGGTTCTGGTGGCCGCAACCGGTGCGCCCGCGCCCGGCCAGTCAGATGCTGCGGCCGTACGCGGCCCGCCGGTTGGTGCGCGCCCTGCTGCTCACGCCCGTCGAGCGGTCGCCGCGGGCGGACCCGCGCTAGGCGGGCACCGCCGCACTCCGTGGCTGCGACGCGGGCGCGCCCAGCGCCGCAACGGCGGCGGCGACGGCCAGGACCACGACGACGGCCAGCGGCCAGATCGCGGAGCGGTTCTGCGCGATGCCGCCGAACGCGCCGCCCAACGCCGTGGTTTCGAGGGCGAGCAGCGTCGAGCAAAATGCGATGAGCGTTCCGCGGTGGGGTTCGGCGGCCACCACGCTGATCCACGAAATCGCCGCGGCGAAGACGGCCAGGGCGGCGACCGTCGCCAAGAAGAAGGCCGTGCCGTAGGCCCACATGTGGGTCCACTGGCCGCACGATTGGGCCGCGATGGACAGCGCGCCTGCGGTGGCGCTGAGCAGGGCGCTGCCCAGCATCATGCCGCGCACCCCGAACAGCTGGTGAACCTTGTGCCACAGCGCGGAACCGATGACCATGCCGGTGGTGGACAGGAACACCAGCACCCGCAGATTGCCGCTCTGTTGCGCGGTGCGCAGCGCGTAGAAGGTGGTGCCCAGCGTCACCGGAGCGAACAGCAGGAAGGTGACCACGTACCGGCGAAACCACGGCTGGGTGCGGGCGACCTCGATGCCCTGCCGGTAGGTGTCGCGCACGGACGTCCTCGGGGCGGTCGAGGCGGACCGTACCGGGCCGACGAACAGTGCGGCGAAGCCGGAGGCGGCCAGGCCGAACGCGCCCAGGCACAGCAGGTCGCGGTGCAGCGTCGCCTTGTCGCCGGTGGCCAGCCCGGGCACCACCAACAGCGCGGCGACCGTGGCCACCACCGACGCGATGGTCCCCTGGACCATGAGCAGCTTCAGCGCGGACAGCTTGCCGGAGGCCATGTCCGGGTAGGCGACGTTGGAGACCGCGACCAGGACGCCCCCGCCGGCGCTCGTCAGCAGGAATATCGCCGCCGCGAGCACGCCGTTCCAGGCGATCACCGAGTCGCACAAGATGAGCGCGGCCGCGCCGGCCGCCATCGCCGCCAGCATCAGGTGCCGCATCTGGCCCACTCGCCGCAGGACCGCGGGCGACACCGAATTGCCCACGATTGATCCGAGGCCGTACGCCGGAAACAGCAGCGCGGCCAGCCAGGTCAGGCCCAGGTGCGCGCAGATGAACGGCAGCACCACCGCGCCGTTGCTGAACTGCATTCCGGCGGTGTAGAACGCGCCCTGGGAGGGCATGCGCGGGAACGGGTTCGTCTGGGCTGCGACCCCGTCCGGTACTACGGCCATGACGAGGACGTTATGCGCGCTGAGCAGGCAGAACTATCCTCCGATCGGACGGGACCGGACGAATTGCGCGTCCCCCGATCGGGGGAACGGGCGGCGGGTCAGCCGGCCGCGAGGATCCGATTCACCTCGTAGGCGGCCAGCGCCAGCTCCCGGGACCGGGGGGTGGTCGGCTCGTTCTGGAATCGCGCGACCGCGTTGCACAGCCAGGCGAGCGCGGAACGCAGGTCGGCATCCGAGGTGGTGTCACGATGCGCCTTCAACTCGGTCAGCACCTGGTCGAGCCCGGAGCGGCGGACCTGCGTCGCCTTCTCGACCTGCTTGATCAGGTTTTTCAGCGGCCGGGGGCCGGGTGCGCCGGCGCCATCGCCGGAACCCCGCAGCCGAGACCACAACCCACCGTTTGGAATAGCCGCCAGTGTAGGGGGTGGACGCGGCCGTCGCGCGGCGGGCCACTCGCAACTTGTGCCCCACCAGTCACAGCGCGGCTCACCGGAATCGGGGCCGCGATCGCCTAGTCTGCACAGATAATGAGCCTCTTACGTTCCGTATCGTGCCTGGCAGCGGCGGTTTTCCTGACGGCCGCGCCGGTCGCCCTGCCCACGGCGAGCGCCGAGCCCAACGCCGCGCCGCCGAGCTGCCCCTTCAAGGTGAACACCCCACCGGCGGTCGATTCGTCGGAGGTTCCCCAAGCCGGCGACCCGCCGATCCCGCTGGCGGTGCCGCCCAAGCCGGTCGGCGGCGAGGCGCTGGCCAGCTGCGGGATCGTCGCCGCCCCGGACACGCCGCCGCTGCCCACCGACGTCTCCGCCGACGCGTGGCTGGTGGCGGACCTGGACAGCGGCGCGGTGATCGCGGCCAAGGACCCGCACGGCCGGCACCGCCCCGCCAGCATCATCAAGGTGCTGGTCGCCATGGCGTCCATCAACGCGCTCAACCTGAACAAGGCGGTCCCCGGCACCGCCGACGACGCGGCCGCCGAGGGCACCAAGGTGGGCGTGGAAGAGGGCGGGGTGTTCACGGTCAACCAGCTGCTGCACGGCCTGCTGATGCACTCGGGCAACGACGCCGCGCACGCGCTGGCCATGCAACTCGGCGGCATGCAGCAAGCGGTGGAGAAGATCAACGTGCTGGCCGCCAAGCTCGGCGGCAAGGACACCCGGGTGGCGACGCCGTCCGGGCTGGACGGCCCCGGCATGAGCACCTCGGCCTACGACATCGGCCTGTTCTACCGATACGCCTGGCAGAACCCGACTTTCGCCGACATCGTCGCGACGCGCACGTTCGACTTCCCCGGCCACGGCGACCACCCCGGTTACGAACTCGAGAACGACAACCAGCTGCTCTACAAGTACCCGGGCGCCCTGGGCGGCAAGACCGGTTACACCGACGACGCCGGCCAGACGTTCGTGGGCGCGGCCAACCACGATGGGCGCCGCCTGATGGCGGTGCTGCTGCACGGGACGCGGCAGCCGATCGCCCCGTGGGAGCAGGCGGCGCACTTGCTGGACTACGGGTTCGGCACGCCGCGGGGCACGCAGGTCGGCAACCTGATCGAGCCCGACCCCTCGCTGGCGCCCGCCAAGCGCGACACCGCCGCCGACCGGCAGGCCAACGGCGCCCAGGCCGCCGACCTGCTGCCCTCGGCCGACGCGTTGCCGGTGCGGGTCGGCGTCGCGATCATCGGCGCCATCATCGTGTTCGCGTTGATCATGGTCGCGCGGTCGATGAACCGCCGGCCGCAACATCAGCATCGTTGACCGCGGAAGTTTGCTGTGGCACCGTCTTGCGGATGAGCGAAGCCTTGTATGAGGACTCCGGCCTCCGGCTCGACGAGGACGGAATCACTATCCGCCGCTACTACTTCCCATTGGCCACCCCGAAGCGGATCCCCTACAGCAAGATCCAGGGCGTCAAGACCGAGCAGATGACCTGGAACAGCGGCAAGGGCCGGATCTGGGGAGCGGGCGACCCGCGCTACTGGTTCCCGCTGGACGTCCGGCGGGGCCGCAAGCAAACGCTCCTGGTGCTCGAGCTCGGGCGCCAGGTGCGGCCGTGCATCAGCCCCGACGACCCCGAGCGCGTTATCGAGCTGCTGCGCGATCGGCTGCGGACCGGCGGCGCCACATAACGATTAGCCGAAAGCCCCGATGATTTAGCGCGTCGCCGGTAGCCTCTAACTCGCTAACGCAACAAAACATCGAATTGTTATTGCGACCCGGTGACCAAGCACGGGGGTAAAAATGATTTCGGTTACCCGAGTCGTCAAGCGAATGTGGTTGTTGCTGGCCGTCATCACCATCGTTTGTGTCGCGGCGTTCGGTATTTACCGCCTGCACAGCATGTTCGGCGTCCACGGACACCCGACCGTGAGGGTCAAGGCCGACCTCGAAGATCCGTTGTTCGACCCGAAACACGTGACGTACGAAGTCTTCGGTCCCGCCCCCACCGCGAGAATCGCCTATTTGGATCCCGACGCGCGCGTGCAACGGCTGGAAAACATTCCGCTGCCTTGGTCGGAAACGCTGACGACGACGCTGACTTCCGTCACGGTCAACCTATTGGCACAAAGCAGCGGCAGCGAGATCGGGTGCCGAATCAAGGTGAACGGAAAGACCGAGGACGAAAGATCCGAGACGGGCCCGAAAGCCCTGACCTTCTGCCAGGTGAACGCCGGATGAGCGAAACGGCCCCCGCTTCCCGTCCGCCTTTGATGCCACAATTGATCCGCCGGTTCGCGGTGCCCATCGTCCTGTTATGGCTGGCGCTCACCGCAATTCTCAACCTCGCCATCCCCCAACTGGAAGCGGTCGGGAAAGCGCATTCGGTTTCGATGAGCCCCGCGGGCGGCGCGTCGATTCAGGCGCTCAAGCGCGTCGGCCGGGTGTTCGGGGAAACCGGATCCGACAACGTGGCCACCATCGTGCTGGAAGACAGCAAACCCCTGGGCGACGACGCCCACCGGTTCTATAACGCTCTGCTGCAACGCCTTTCGGCCGACACCAAACACGTGGCGCACATCCAGGACTTCTGGAGCGATCCGCTGACCGCGGGGGGATCCCAAAGCCCCGACGACAAGGCCGCCTACGTCGTGGTGTATCTCGCCGGCAAGAGCGAAACCGCCGCGTACAACTCGGTTTACGCCGTGCGCCAGATCGTGGACACCACGCCCCGGCCGCCCGGGCTCAAGGCCTACGTGACCGGAGCGACGGCGATGATCGCCGACGAATCGGAGGCCGGCGACAAAAGCATCATGAGGGTCACCCTGATCACCGGGGTGGTGATCGCGGCCATGCTGCTCTTCATCTACCGGTCCGTGGTCACCACGATCCTCGTCCTGCTCATGGTCGGGATCGAGCTGGGGGCCATTCGCGGAGTGGTCAGTTTTCTGGTTGCCCACAACGTCTTCGGCCTTTCGACCTTCGCCACCAACCTGCTCACCCTGCTGGCCATCGCGGCCTGCACCGACTACGCGATCTTCATGCTCGGCCGCTACCACGAGGCGCGCTACGAGGGCAGGGATCGAGAATCCGCCTTCTTCGCCATGTTTCACGGGACCGCCCACGTGATCCTGGGTTCCGGCCTGACGATCGCCGGCGCCATGGCTTGTCTCAGCTTCGCCCGGCTCCCGTACTTCAAGTCGCTCGGCCCGCCGTGCGCGGTGGGCATGCTAATCGCCGTCCTCGCCGCGCTGACGCTCGGGCCGGCGGTGCTGACCGTCGCCAGCTTCTTCGCGTTCTTCGACCCCAAGCGGCGGATGGCCACTCGGCGGTGGCGCCGGGTGGGCACGGCCATCGTTCGTTGGCCCGGCCCCGTTCTCGCGGCGACCTGCGCGGTGGCGTTCATCGGCCTGCTGGCGTTGCCGAGCTACCGGACCACCTACGATCTGCGCGGGTTCATGCCGGCGAGCATGCCGTCCCTGGTCGGCGACAGGGCCGCGGGCCGGCACTTCTCGCAGGCCCTGCTGAACCCGGACGTGCTGTTGGTCGAGACCGATCACGACATGCGCACGCCGGTTGACATGCTGGTGTTGGACAAGATCGCGAAGACCATTTTTCACAGCCCCGGCATCGCGCAGGTGAAATCGATTACCCGGCCCCTGGGAACGTCGCTCAAGCACACCTCGATTCCATTCATCATCAGCATGCAGAGCGTCGCGAATGCCGAAAACATGGGATTCATGAAGGACCGATTGGACGACATGGTGGTGCAGCAGCAGGCCATGGACGTGTCGATCGCAACGATGAAGCACATGTACGAGCTGATGGGCCAGATCGTCGACAACACCGTCGACATGGATCACCTCACCCATGACATGTCGGCCACCACCGACACGATCAGGGATCACCTCGCGGACCTCTCGGATTTCCTTCGACCGATCGGCAGCTATTTCTATTGGGAGAGACACTGTTTCGACATCCCGGTGTGCTGGGCGATCAGGTCGGTATTCGACACGTTCGACAACGTCGACCAGCTGAGCCAGAAGCTGCAATTCCTCGCCAAGGATCTGGATGTGCTCACCAAGCTGCTGCCCGAAATGCGCGCGCAGATGCTGCCGATGATTTCGACGATGACGATCATGCGGGACATGCTGGTGGTCTGGCACGGCACACTCGTCTCGCTCTACAAAGAGCAGGAGATGAACAGCAAGGACCCCGGCGCGATGGGCCGGGTATTCGACGCCGCCAACGTCGACGATTCGTTCTATCTGCCCCAATCCGCGTTCGACAACCCGGATTTCAAGCGGGGCCTGAAGATGTTCGTGTCGCCGGACGGCAAGGCGGCCCGCTTCATCATCGGCCTGGACGGCGACCCGTCGACCCCCGAGGGCATTTCCCGCGTTGAGCCGATTCAGCAGGCGGCCAAAGAGGCCATCAAGGGAACGCCCCTGCAGGGCGCCGCGATCTCGATGGGCGGCACGGCGTCGACCTACCGGGACATCCAGGAGGGCGCCTTCTACGATCTGCTGATCGCCGGGGTGGCGGCGATCAGCCTGATTTTGATCATCATGATGATCGTCACCCGGAGCCTGATCGCCGCCGCCGTGATCGTGGGGACCGTGCTGCTGTCGCTGGGCTCCTCGTTCGGCCTGTCCGTCCTTGTCTGGCAGGACATTCTCGGCATCGACCTGTATTGGCTGGTGTTGGCGATGTCGCTGATCCTCCTGCTGGCGGTCGGATCGGACTACAACCTGCTGCTGATTTCGCGGCTGAAAGAGGAGATCGGCGCCGGCCTGAACACCGGCATCATCCGCGCGATGGCCGGCACCGGCGGGGTGGTGACCGCCGCCGGGCTGGTGTTCGCGGTGACGATGTCGCTGTTCCTGTTCAGCGATCTGCGGATCATCGGTCAGATCGGGACCACCATCGGCCTGGGCCTGCTGTTCGACACGCTGATCGTCCGCGCGTTCATGACGCCGTCCATCGCCGCGTTGCTCGGGCGGTGGTTCTGGTGGCCGCAACGCGTGCGCCCCCGACCGGCCAGCCGGATGCTGCGATCCTCCGGACCCCGCCGGTTGGTGCGCGCGCTGCTGCTGCCGCCGCCGCCCGAGAAAGCGCCGGAGCCGATGCGCCCCTAGGCCGCCTGCAGGCAGGGCGCCGGCGCCACCGCCGGGCGGTCCGGGCCGGCGACCCGAAGCTCGACCGCGCGCCGCTTCTCCGGCGCGGGCGCACCCAGCGCCGCGATGGCGGCCGCGATGGTCAGTATCAGCAGGAAGACGTCCGGCCACACCGTGCCGCGCATCTGGGCGATCGCGCCGAGCGCGGCCCCCAGCACCGCGGTCGCGACGTTGAACACCGTCGAGGCGAAGCCGATCAGCGTCCCGCGGTGCTCTTCGGCGGCGAGGACGCTGATCCACGAGACGCCCGAGGGGAAGATGGCCTGGGCGGCCACCGTCGCCACGAAGAACGCCGTGCCGTACGCCCACGCGTGGGTCCACTGGTCGCTCGACTCGGCCCCGATGCACAGCACGACGGCGGCGACACTCAGCAGGGCGCTGCCCAGCAGCATGCCCCGCACGCCGAACACGCGGTACAGCTTGCGCCACAGCGTGGAGCCGATAACGAGGCTGATGCTGGACAGGACGATCAGCACCTGCAGGCTGCCATGGTGGTGGGCGGCGCGCAGGGTGTAGAAGAAGGTGCCCAGGTTGACGGGGGCGAACAGCAGGTAGGTCAGCACGTAGCGGCGGAACCACGGCTGGGACCGGGCCACCGCGAAGCCCTGCCGGTAGGTGTCCCGCACGGACATCCGGGTGGTGATCGAGGCGGACCGCATCGGGCCGACGAAAAGCGCCGCGACGGCCGACGCGGCCAGGCCGATGGCGCCCAGCCACAGCAGGTCGCGGCGATACGCCATCTGGTTGCCGTGGGCCAGCATCGGCACGACCAACAGCGTGACGCCGGTGGCCAGCACCGAACCGATGGCCCCCTGGATCAGCAGCAGTTCGCCGCGCCGCGCCGCGGCCAGCTTGTTGGACACCAGGTCGGGGTAGCCGACGGTGCCGATCCCGACGACCACCCCGCTGACCACGCACGTCAGCAGAAACACCGCGGCAGTCAACATGCCCGTCCAGGGAATCAAGGCGTCGAGCAAGAGCATCGAGGCAGCGGTCGCCCCGACCGCCGCCAGCAGCAGGTGGCGCGCCCGCCCGGACCGCGCCAGGACCGCCGGCGAGATCGAATTGCCCGTCAGCGCGCCCATTCCGTACGCCGGAAAGATCAGCCCCGCCGCCCAGCTGAGGCCCTGGTGCGCGCAGATCACGGGCAGCACGACCGCGCAATTGCTCAACTGCATCCCAGCGGTGTACAGCGTGCCCTGGGACAGCAGCCGGCCGAACGGGCTTTTCTGGGCCGGGGCGGTGGGCAACAACGTGACGGACATAACAAATGAATGTAGGTCCGGTGAAGAGTGGGATACATCCGCCGATCGGACACCGGGGGTGGAATTGTGTGTCCCCCGATCGGGGGACAACGCCCTCGCCGCGGGGCGTCACTACACTCACCCAGATGACTGAAGCCGGTCGGCTGAGCGGTGCACGCATTGGCCTGACCGCCGCCAGCATCGGCGTCATCTACGGCTACGACCTGTCCATCATCGCCGGGGCGCAGCTGTACGTCACCGAGGACTTCGGGCTGTCCACCCGCCAGCAGGAACTGCTGACGACGATGGTGGTCATCGGCCAGATCGTCGGGGCGCTCGGCGCGGGCAAGCTCGCCAACGCGATCGGGCGGCAGAAGTCGGTGGTGCTGCTCCTGGCCGCCTACGCGGGGTTCGCGTTGCTGGGCGCCCTGTCGGTGTCATTCCCGATGCTGCTGACGGCGCGGCTCCTGCTCGGGTTGACCCTGGGCGTGGCGGTGGTGGTCGTGCCCGTCTACATCGCGGAATCGGCTCCGACGGCGGTGCGCGGCTCGCTGCTGACGGCCTATCAGCTGGCCATCGTCAGCGGGCTCATCGTCGGCTACCTCTCCGGTTATCTGCTGGCCGGCACCCACAGCTGGCGCTGGATGCTGGGGCTGGCCACGGTGCCGGCAATGCTGTTGCTGCCGTTGCTGATTCGAGCGCCGGACACGGCACGATGGTACGTGCTCAAGGGCCGGCCCGACGAGGCGCGGCGGGCGCTGCTGCGCGTGGAGCCCACCGCCCGGGTCGAGGAGGAGCTCGCCGAGATCGGTGACGCCCTGAGCGAAGGGGGCGGTGGCTGGTCGGAAATGCTGCGACCGCCGTACGCGCGCGCCACCGCCTTCGTCGTCACGCTCGGCTTCTTGATCCAGATCACCGGCATCAACGCGATCATCTATTACAGCCCAAGGATATTCGAGGCGATGGGCTTCACCGGCAACTTCGCGCTGCTGGCGCTGCCGGCCGTGGTCCAGGTCGCCGGGCTGGCGGCCGTGGGCGCCGCGCTGCTGCTCGTCGACCGGGTCGGCCGGCGCCCGGTGCTGCTGTCCGGCATCGCCATGATGATCGCCGCCGACGTCGTGTTGATGGGTGTGTTCGGACGGGGCATCGGCGGCGCGGTGCTCGGATTCGCCGGCATCGTGTTGTTCATCTTCGGCTACACCATGGGGTTCGGCTCGCTGGGCTGGGTGTACGCCAGCGAGAGCTTCCCGTCGCGGCTGCGGTCCATCGGGTCGAGCACGATGCTCACCTCCAACCTGGTGGCCAATGCGATCATCGCCGCCGTGTTCCTCACCCTCCTGCATTCCCTCGGCGGCGCGGGGACTTTCGCGGCGTTCGCGGCGCTGGCGGTGGTCGCGTTCGTCGTCGTGTACCGGTACGCGCCGGAGACCAAGGGGCGCCAGCTCGAGGAGATCCGGCACTTCTGGGAGAACGGCGGTCGATGGTCGTGATCGCCGCGGGCACCGCGGTGCTCGACGGGACCGTCAGCGGGCCGGGCTCGCGATGGTGCACCGGCGGCATCGCGTTGAACAGGTGGGTGCCGACCGTGGCGCCCAGGCCGATGGCGCGTTCGGCCTGCTCGTAGGTGCAGTCCGTGTGCCCCAGTGCCACAACGACTCCGGCATCGAGGAAGCGCCGGATCGCGTCGTCGGCCCCGGGCAGTTCGGGGGCCAGGGTGACCATCCGGATCGCGCCGCCGCCGGCGCCCAGCAGGGCGTCGATCTCGGCCGGGTCCGGGTCGCGCATCCGGGCCGGGTCGTGCGCCCCGCACCGGGCCCGGCTCAGCCACGGCCCCTCCAGGTGGATGCCCGCGACGACGC
>NZ_LZJX01000061.1:0-46478 GCF_001667595.1 Mycobacterium sp. E2989
ACCTGGCTTAACAGCTCGCCGACGGTCGGATCACCGGCCACGTCCACCCGCAGCACCAACGTGTTGACGAAGAATCCAACCAAATCGTCGAGCGCGGGGTCGTCACGACCGGCGGTCGGAAAGCCAAGCACCACATCGGGGCTCGCGCTCACGCGCGAGAGTAGCACCGCCAACGCGGCCTGGACCACCATGAAACTCGTCGCGCCGCACTCGCGCGCCACGGCGCGCACCCGCCGCTGCAGCTCCGCGGGCCAATCCACCACCACCGTGTCCCCGCACTGATCGGCCACCGCCGGATACGGCCGATCCGTCGGCAACTCCACACGTTCGGGAATCCCGGCCAGCGCATCCTGCCAATACGCCAACTGGCGGGTGATCGGACCGCAGCCATCCTCAAGGTCACCAAACTGTGCCCGCTGCCACAACGTGTAATCCGCGTACTGCACCGGCAAATCAGCCCAATCGGGGGCGTGGCCCTGCCGTCGCGCCTCATACGCCGCGCTGAGGTCCCGAACCATCGGCGCCAGCGACAACGCATCAAAGGCGATGTGGTGTAGGACGATTCCCACCACATGCTGGCCTGCACCGACCGAGTACACGCGCACACGAATCGGGATGTCCGTCGACAGGTCGAACCGATAGCCGGCGAGCGCGATCAACTCGGCGGTCACTTCGTCCTCCGGCAACGGCACCACCGCCGCATCCCCGCGATGCCACATGCCGCGTTCGGCCGGCAGCACCCGCTGGAACGGGACACCGCCAGTGTCCGGAAACACGGTTCGCAGGGATTCGTGGCGTTCGATGACATCGTCGAGCGCACCAGCCAGCGCCTCGAGATCCAACGGCCCGCCGATTTGGAACGCGGTGGGCATGTTGTAGGTGGCGGCGCGGTCCTGCCAGTGCGCCAGGAACCAAAGTCGGCTCTGGGCAAACGACAACGGAATCACGGACGGCCGGTCGCCCGCCACCAACGGTTGACGCGCGGTTCCGTCCTCGGCGAGGTGGGGTGCCAACAGCGAGACCGTGGGCGCGTCAAACAGGGTGCGCAACGAAAGGCGGGCATTCAACGACTTGTTGACGGCGGTGACGAGACGCATAGCCGACAGCGAGTCGCCACCCAAATCGAAGAACGACTCATCGACGCCGACCCGCTCGAGCCCCAGCACCTGCGCGTAGGCGTCGGCCAGCACCTCTTCCACGGCGGTGGCCGGCGCGCGAAATCTATTGGCATCGGCGAATTCCGGTGCCGGCAGCGCCCGGGTGTCGAGCTTGCCGTTGACCGTCAGCGGCAGCGCCTGCAACACGACGATGGCCGCGGGGACCATGTAGCCGGGCAGCCGCTCGGCCAGCTCGGCGCGCGCGGCGTCCGGGTCCATTGTCCCGGTGACGTAGCCGACCAGGCGCTCGGCCCCGGGTTGGTCTTCGCGGGCGATCACGGCCGCCTGATCGACGCCGTCCAGCCCCGCCAGTGCGGCCCGAATCTCGCCGAGTTCGACTCGGTAGCCACGGATCTTGACCTGCTCGTCGGCGCGACCGAGGTAGTGCAGCTGCCCGTCGCTGCCCCAGCGCACCAGGTCCCCGGTGCGGTACATCCGGGTTCCGGGTGGCCCGAACGGGCAGGCGACAAAGCGTGACGCCGTGAGGCCCGTCCGGCGCCAATAGCCGACGCCCACACCACGGCCCGCCACATACAACTCGCCGACCACGTCGACCGGCACCGGCCGTAGCCAGCCGTCGAGGACGAACAGCGCCGCCCCCGGCACCGGCGCGCCGATCGGCGGCGCACCCGAGCCCGGCGCCAGCGGCGCGCTCCTGGACGCGCACACCGTGGTCTCGGTGGGGCCGTAGCCGTTCACCATTTCCCGTCCCGGCGCCCACTGGTCCACGATCTCGCCCGGGCATGCCTCGCCGGCGACCAATAGCGATGCCGCCACCAAACTTTCGGAGGGTAGAACCGCCAAGGCGGAGGGGGTTTGACTCAACACGTCGACCCGCTCGGCCTCCAGCAGGGCTCGGAGCTCGTCCGGTGAGCCGGCCACCGATTCGGGGACCACCACCAGCCGCCCCCCGAACAACAGCGCACTCCAGATCTCTTCCACCGAGGCGTCGAACGCCAACGAATGCCACTGCGCCCACGCCCGTCCCGGGTGATCCGAGTAGAGCGATCGCAAGAGCTGCGTCACGTTCTGATGAGTGACCGCAACACCCTTCGGCTCGCCAGAGGTCCCGGAGGTGTAAATGAGATACGCGACATCGTCGGCCGAGGGCGCGGACAACGTGGTGGCGGTCCGGGCCTCCACCGCCGGATCGGCGATGTCGATGACGGTCACCGCGCGCCCGTCCACCACCCGCCGCAACTCCGCGGTCGTCAGGACGGCGACGGGGCCGGCGTCGGCCAGCATGAACCCGATTCGGGCCTGCGGCAGACCAGGATCGATCGGCAGGTACGCCGCACCGGTTTTGAGTACCGCAAGCATCGCCGTGACCGCGTCGGCGCACCGGGGCAACAGCAGTGCTACGCACCCGCCCGGCCGGGCCCCGCGTTCAATCAGACGGTGCGCCAATCGGTTAGCGGCCTCGTCGAGCTCCCGATAGGTCATCGAGCGGCCGTCGAAGGTCACCGCCACCGCCTCCGGGGCCCGCGCCACCTGGCCGGCGAACAACTCCGGAATCGTCGCCGGCACCGCGGGCCGGGTCAACACCGCACGGTTGCCCCAGCTGTCCAGGCGCGCGGCCTCCTCGGCGTTGGATGGGTCGATCGACAGCAGACCGCGCGCCGGGTCGGCGGTCATCGCCGCCAGCACCCGCCGCAGCCGCTCCGCGATGTCCGCGACGGCAAAGTCCGGGAATTGTTGTCCGGCGCCTTCGATGCCGAACAACAGGTGGTCACCGACGGCGGAGAAGAACAATCCCAAGCCGTCGGCGAGGCCCGAATTGGTGTACGACGCCGACGCCGACAGGCCGGCGAAGTCCAGCGCCATCGCAGCGGGAAGGAAGTTGATGCTCACTCGCTGGGTGAACTGACGGGGATCGCCGGGCCGGGCTTTGCGTTCCAGCGCGCCTACCGGAAAGCGCTGATGCCGCAGCGCTTCCCGAATTCTGGTGTCGACGTGGCGACAGAAATCGCTCACCGTTGCTTCCGGCGCAACGTTCAAGACCAGCGGAACGACGCCGGAGAGCATTCCGGGAAGGGTCTTGGACTCCGGGGAAACCCGCCTACTCACCGGGAAGTCGAGCACCACCTCCGAGCGGTCACCGCACCACGCGCGCATCAACAGGGCGCACGCGGCGGTGATCACCGACGAGCGGGGCATATCCCACGCGTGCGACAGCTCGTCGACGCGGCGGAGGACCACCGGATCGAGCGCAACCGGGGCGGAAGACCGGTATGGGCCGCGCTCACCGCCGTCGCGCGCGAGCCTGTCGAAAACCGTTGTCGTTGGCAGGTGTTCAGCCCAATAGTCCCGATCCTCCAGGTAATCGGTCGAGGCCTCGTATTCCGCCTCGGATCTGACCAAGTCCTCGAGCGAGCCGAAGAACGGCGGTGGCATCGGTGCACCCGCCATGACAGCGGAGTAGAGGGTGGCGATCCGATGGCCGATCAGCGCAATGCCGGAGGCGTCTACGACGATGTGGTGACAGCAAGTGAACCAATAGAATTCGTTGGATGCGGTTTGAAAGAGCGCGAATTTGAACAGCGGCCCGGTGAGGGGCATGGGCGCCCGCTGAATCGATGCCGCGATTTCGCGGGCCTCCTGCACGGCGTGATCCGAGCCGCGCAGGTCATGGAAAGCGAGCTCGACATCGGGCTCATCGATCGTCTTCTGCAGAACCTGGCCGTCCTCGGCGAAGAACGTGGCCCTGACGGGCTCGGCCTCGCGCAGCGCTCGGCGGATCGCCCACTCGAGGGGCTTCCGCTCGACCCGGCCGTCGATTTTCACGAACAGGCCGAGTTGCCAGTCGGTCGCGGAGCGGCCCGTTTCCTGGGCGAGCCAGATGTCCAGCTGTCCAGGTGTCAGCGGAAGTCGGCGCTCGTCGGCTTGCATCGATGTGCTCGACATCAGGCGACCTCCGCGGGCGCGAGCTTCTCGCACAGCAGGGTCGCCAGACCACGGATCGTGATGGTGGAGATGTCAGCGGATGGGATGCGCACCCCCGTTTCGGATTCGATGCGGGTGCGCAGTTCGAGCGCACCGAGTGAGTCCATGCCGTATCCGGAGAGCGGGCGGTCGGGGTCGACGCTGCGGCGCAGGATCAGGCTGACCTGGTCGGAGATCAGGCGGCGCAGCGAGGTTGGCCATTCATCCAATGGCAACCCGTCGAGTTCGGCGCGCAGCTTGCTTGTGCCCGTCGGGTTCCCCGTGGAGCGGAACGCTTCGGCGAACGGGCTGCGCTCGGCCACGAGCTGCAGCCATGAGGAGCCGGTGACGGGCGCGTACCCGGTGTAGGCGCGGTCGTGGCGGAGCAGCGCTTCGAATGCGTGGGCGCCCTCGTCGGGATGGATTGCCAGGTCGGAACTTTCGGCCAGGGCGGTGGCCCGCCCGATCTGGGCCCAGGGGCCCCAGGCGATGGTGGTGGCCGGCAGGCCCTGAGCCCGCCGCCAGTGGGTGAAGGCGTCCAGCCAGCTGCTGGCCGCGGCGTAGGCGCCCTGCCCCGGGGAGCCCACCAGCGCCGCGGCGGAGGAAAACGAGCAATACCAGTCCACGGGTTGGCCGGCGGTGGCGGTGTGCAGCTGCCACGCGCCGTAAACCTTTGGCGTCCAGCCACGTTCGACGATGTCGCCGGTGATGTTGCCCAACGTGGCGTCCTCCACAACCCCGGCCGCGTGGAGCACCCCACGCACCGCAAGGCCGGTGTCGGTCGCGGCGGCGACAAGACGCTGCGCGGTGCCGGGCTGGGCGATGTCGCCGCACTCCACCGCGACGTCGGTACCGCTCGTCCTAATGCGCTCGATCGTCTCCAGTTGATCCTGCGTCGGCTGGGATCGCGAGCACAGCACGATGCGGCCGCAGCCGGCGGCCGCCATCTTCTCCGCCAGGAATAGCCCCAGGCCCCCGAGCCCACCGGTGATGAGGTAGGCGCCATCGCGTCGGAAGACGGGGACCTGGGCCGGCGGCACCACCACCCGGCGCATGCCGCTGTGGGGTACGTCGAGCACGAGTTTGCCGATGTGCCGGGCGCCCTGCAGCATGCGAAGGGCGCTGTTGGCTTCGGCAAGCGGGTAGTGCGTGCCGCTCGGCGTCGGGAGCGCGCCGTCCGCGATCAGCCGGTACACCGTTGTCAACAGGGCCTGTACGTGGTCTGGCTGGCTGGCCGCCAGCAACTTGAGATCCACGCTGTGGAACGCGAGGTTGCGCGCGGGGAATTGGCCCAGGCGGGCCTCGTGCCCGCTGATGTCGATGAATCGCCCTCCGGGCGCGAGCAATTCGATTCCGGCCCGTTGGACGGCGCCGGGAGCCGAGTTGAGCACGATGTCCACGCCGTACCCATCGGTGTCACGGCGTATCAGCTCGGCGAAAGCGGTGTCTCGCGAGTCGTACACGTGATCGATGCCGTTGTCGCGCAACAGTTCCCGCCGTGCCTCGCTGCCGGCGGTGGCGAAGACCTCGGCGCCCGCGGCGCGGGCCATCGCGATCGCCGCCTGCCCGACCCCACCGGTCGCGGAGTGGATCAAAACCCGATCACCGGCCTTCATGCGGGCCAGCTCGTGTAATCCGTGATACGCGACGGCGTGCGACGTCGGAATCGCCGCCGCCGCTTCGTCGGACAGCCCGGCCGGCAGGGTGACCGCCAGGCGCGCGTCACAGGTGACGAAGGTGCCCCAACAGCCCCCGGCGCACAGACCCCCGACGCGATCGCCCACCTTGGGCCCGACGACGCCGGGGCCGACCGCGGTCACCGCTCCGGCGAAATCGGTACCCGGAGGCCGCCGCGGGTCACCGTTCAGCGCGGCCGGCAGGTCGGCGTAGTTGATTCCCGAAGCGCTGACCGCGACCTCTATCTGACCCGGCCCGGGCGAAACGCGTTCGCAGGAGACGAGTTCCATTGACCCGAGGTCGCCGGCGGCGCCGATTTGCAGACGCATCCCGTCCTGCCCGAGGTCGGCGACGGAGGTGCGCCGCTCCTCGGGCCGCAGCGGGGCGGGGGACAACCGCGCCGTATACCAGGTGTCCTCTCGCCACGCGGTCTCGTCCTCGTCCGACCCGCTGAGCAGTTGCCGGGCCAGGTGCTCGGGGTCGGTGGTTTGGTCCACGTCGATCTGCGTGGCGCGCAGGTGCGGATTTTCGGTGCCGATCACCCGCACCAAGCCGCGCAGCCCGGCCTGCTCCAGGTTGGCCACGTCGCCGGCCACCACGGTCTGGGCGTTACGCGTCACCACGTAGAGACGCGGAAGGGCCGCGGGGAAGTCCGCGAATTCGCGGGTGATGCGGACCAGATGCTGCACGGATTCACAACCCAACCGCGGGGATTCGCCATCGGTCGCATCGGTTCGCGATCCCGTCAGCACCACCATTCCGCTGAATCCGCCGCGGCGCAGTTGATCGCGGAGCTCCGTGGCGGCCGCGACGTGATCGGCGCCAGCTGGCCAGCACATGGTGATGCATTGCCCGCCAGCGCGTTTCAGCGCATCCGTCAAACCCAGATCGCTGGCGGTGTTGACCAGCAGCCAGGTCCCGGCGCTGGCGTACTGCGCCTCGGGCAAATCCCGCTGTCGCCATTCGATGCTCAGCAACCGCTCCGCCAATAGGCGATCGTGGTGCTCGGCGCCGGATGCCCCGGTGCCCAACCGCAGCCCTTGCAACACCAGGAGGGTCACCCCATCCCCATCGAGGATGTCGAGGTCGGCCTCCACCCCGGAGAGGTCGGCTCTGGTCACCCGTGTGTAGCAGTAGCGGGCGGTCTTGGCCGCGCCGTGGGAACGAATCCGTCCGATGCCGAGCGGCAGTGCCAACACGTCCTGGCCCAGGGCCTGCACCCGCGGGTGCGCTGCGATCGACTGGAAGCACGCGTCGAGCAACGCCGGGTGCACCCCGTAAGCCTGTTGTTGTGAACGGATTTGGCCGGGCAGGGCGACCTCGGCCAGGACGGTTTCGGTCTCCTGCTCACCGGTGTGCAACGCGATCAGGCCGCTGAACGCCGGGCCGTAGCGAACACCGCGCCGGTCCAGGCGTGCGCGCACCTCTGCGCCGTCCTCGCGGCGCGGGTGGGCGGCGAGCAGCGCGGGCACGTCGCGGGTGGCCGGTCGCTGGTCGGCGGCGGCGCGCAGGACCGCCGTCGCATGGGGCCCTTGCTGTTTGGTTTCGACGGCGAATCGGACCGTGCCCGGCGACGAGACCGTCGCCGAGGCGCCGACGGTGGTCTGCTCGTCCAGCAGCAGCGCCTGTTCGAAGCGCAGGTCGTGCACCTCGGCGGGGTCACCGAGCACGGTGCGCGCGGCGGCCAGCGCCATCTCGCAGTACGCCGCCGCGGGAAGCACGGCGACGTCGCGGATGTGGTGATCGCCCAGCCACGGCTGGGCGGCGGTGCCGACCTCGGCCTGCCAGACGTGGTGTTCGGGTTCCTCCAGGAGGCGCACGTGCGCGCCCAGCAGCGGATGGACCGCAATGGTGCCGCCCCGCGTCGACGGTTCCCGCTCACCCCGGCCCAACAACAGCCGACGGTGGGTCCAGGTGGGCAACGGCGCATCCACCACCCGGCCATTCGGGTAGAGCACGGAGAAGTCGACCGCGGCGCCCGCGCTGTGCAGCTCGGCCACGAAGCCGCGCAGCCCGTGCGGCATCGGCTGGCCGCGGCGCATCGCGGCCAGCGCGGCCAGCGGCATGTCGAGGCTGCGGGCGGTCTGTTCGATCGCATGGGTGAGCAGCGGGTGCGGCGCCAGTTCCGCAAAGACCCGGTACCCCTCCTCGAGGGCAGCCCGGACCGCCGGGGCGAACCGCACCATCTGGCGGAGGTTTTGCACCCAATACTCGGCGTCGCACACCGGCCGCTCGCGCGCGTCGTACAACGTCGCCGAGAAGAAGGGGACGTCCGGCGGCATCGGGCGCAGCTCCGCGAGCGCGTCGGCCAGGTCGTCGAGGATCGGATCGACCTGCGGGGAGTGCGAGGCGACGTCGACGGCGATTTCGCGGGCCATCACGTCGTGTAGCTCCCAGGCCGCGACCATGTCGCGGACCGTTTGGGTGGCACCGCCGATCACCGTGGACTGCGGCGAGGCCACCACCGCCACCACGGCGTCGTCGACGCCGCGGGCGACCAACTCCGAAAGCACTTGCTGGGCAGGAAGTTCCACCGACGCCATCGCGCCGGCGCCGGCGATGCGGGACATCAGCCGCGAGCGCCGGCAGATGACGCGCGCCCCGTCCTGAAGCGATAGGGCCCCGGCGGCGACGGCCGCGGCGACCTCGCCCAGGGAATGCCCGATGACCGCGCCGGGGTGCGCGCCGTACGCGCGCAGGGTGGCGGCCAGCGCGACCTGCATGGTGAACAGGGTCGGCTGAACCCGATCGATACCGGTGACGGCCTGCGAGCCGGTCAGCGCCTCGGTCACCGAGAATCCCGACTCATGGGCGATCAGGGGCTCGGCCGCGGCGACGGTCGCGGCGAAAACCGGCTCAGCCGTGAGCAATTCAGCGCCCATCCGGTCCCATTGCGAGCCCTGCCCCGAGAAAACCCACACCGCGCCGCGGTCGTCCTGGCCGGTCACGGCCGGGCAGGGACTGTCGCCGGCGGCCATCTCACGCAAGGCCTCGATGAGCTCCGGGCGGCCGCACGCGATGACGGCGTCGCGCACCGGGCGGTGCGCGCGCCGACGCGCCAGCGTGTAGGCCAGGTCCGGTAACTTGACGTCCTCGCGCGCCGCCAGCCAGTCGGCCAGCCTGCTTGCGGTGTGGCGCAGCTCCCCGGCCGAGCTCGACGACAGCGGAAACACCAGCGGGGCCGCCCTCACCGGCTCGGGCGAAAGGACCTGATCGGCAGGGGGTTCGGGCGCCTGCTCGACGATGACGTGAGCGTTGGTTCCGGACAGCCCATAGGAGGACACCGCCGCCCGCCGGGGATGCCCGCCGCTGCGGGGCCAGGGGGTAATCGATTGCGGCACGAAAAGATTCGTGTCGATCGCGGCCATCTCGTCGGGCAGGCTGGTGAAGTGCAGATTCTTCGGCACCACGCCGTGCTGCACGGCCAGAATCGCCTTCATCATGCCGATCGGGCCGGCCGCCGCCTGGGCATGCCCGAGATTGGTCTTGACCGCGCCCAGCGCACAGGGGCCGTCCGCACCGTAAACCGCTGCGAGGCTTGCGTATTCGACCGGATCACCGACCGGCGTTCCCGTGCCGTGGGTCTCCACCATGCCGATGCTGCCGGCGTCGACGCCGGCGGCGGCCAGCGCCGCCCGGTACACCGCGGTCTGCGCGGCAACCGACGGGGTCGCGATGTTCACGGTGCGGCCGTCTTGATTGGCGGCGGAGCCGCGGATCACGGCCAGGACGCGATCACCGTCGCGCAGCGCATCGGACAACCGCTTGAGTAGCACCACCACACAGCCTTCGGCGGAGACGAATCCGTCGGCCGCGACGTCAAACGCGTGGCATCTCCCGGACGGGGACAGCATGCCTTCCGCCGAGCCCGCCACGAACTTTCGCGGATCCAGGATCACGGTGGCGCCGCCCGCGAGGGCGAGGTCACTTTCCCCGTTCCCCAGGCTCTGGCAGGCCAGGTGCACCGCCGTCAGCCCCGACGAACATGCGGTGTCCACGGTCACCGCCGGGCCGTGGACGCCCAACGCGTACGCGATGCGGCCGGACGCCAAACTGAAGCTGCTGCCCGAGAATCCGTACGGACCCTCCACGGCGTGCGCGTCGGCGGCCAGCAGCTGGTAGTCGCCGTGCGTCAAACCGACGAACACCCCGGTGAGCGATCCGGCCACGGTCTCGCGCGTCAGCCCGGCGTGTTCCATTGCCTCCCAAGAGGTTTCCAGCAGCAATCGGTGCTGTGGGTCGATCGCGACGGCCTCGCGCTCGGTGATCCCGAAGAAGTCGCAGTCGAACCCGGCGACGTCGTCGAGGAACGCGCCCCACTTGGTCACCGAGCGACCCGGCACCCCCGGCTGCGGGTCGTAGTACTCCTCGGCGTCCCACCGGTCGGGGGGCACCTCGGTGACGAGGTCATCCCCGCGTAGCAACGCCTCCCACAACCGTTCGGGCGAGTCGATTCCGCCCGGCAGTCGACAGGCCATGCCGATGACAGCAGTGGAAGTGGCACCCGCTGGCTCCACGGCCGTTCACCCTCTTCTTATCCGACGGGGCGGTACGAGCGTTCGAGCCCAAATCGGTTGGTGGATCCCCGCCGTTCGTGCTCTCGCCGTGCTTTGCTCGTGACCTTCCTAAGCAAATGGGCACCGTTCTCCACCGACAGAGCGGGCCGCCAGTGCGCGCGGGAGTGACCCGATGCCCGCGAAGGCCACGCTCCCGTTTGCCGCCCCAGCAGTGGACGCGTCCGGCCCGCTAATTTCATCCGGCCTTGCCCAGCCTCGAAGCCCTGTATCCCGGTGGCCGCGCCGGGGCGGCCGCTGCCGCTCCTTCGTCGCCCCCGATATTCAATTCGGCCGGGCGCGGCGCACGCACGCAGCGAGGATGGGCGCGTTCTCGCCCATCCGGCAGGTGGCCGAAGCCTCGGCGAAGCCCCGCCCCGCCCCGTCCCGCGCCGGTTGTCACCGGCCGCGACGAGCGCGTTGTCATTGTCGTTGTCGACAGAGTGACGATCATCGGTTCTCCCACACCGCAAGTCGACATGCGTGCAACAAACCATACATAAGGTCACCTGGGCGCGCGCCGCGTTGAGGCAAATTCCTCGCTGCGATCAGTGTGTTAGCCAGGTGTTAAGCCGGGATTGGTCGGACGGCCCGGCGGAGAACCGCTTCCGAGGCGGGCGCTCTACTGCGCCTGGCCCTGGGAGGCCAGGAAACCGGCGACGCCGCGGACCATCGCGTCGGCGTATTTCTGCCGGCCCTCGGCCGACTCCATCAGCGCAGAATCGGCGGGGTTCTTCATGTTGCCGCACTCGACCAGGATCGACGGGTACTGCGCCAGGTTCAGCCCGGCCAGGTCCGACCGCCCGTACAGCCCGTTTTGCCCGATGTAGTTGGCCGGCGGGATCCCGGAGGCCTGCATCTGGTCGCGCATGATCCGGGCGTATTGCACCGACGGGCCGGCCTGCACCTGGTTGAGCGGCGGGGCGGAGTAGTTGACGTGAAATCCCCGGCCCGACGCCGGTCCGCCGTCGGCGTGGATGCTCAGAACCGCGTTGGGGTGCAGCGCGTTGGCCATGTTGGCGCGCTCGTCGACACAGGGCCCCAGGCCGGTGTCGTTGCCCCGCGCCATCGCGGTCCGGACGCCCAGGGCGTTCAACGCCGCGCGCACCCGCAGGGCGGTGTCCCAGGTGAAGGTGTGTTCCTGATAGCCGCTGTTGGTCGACGTCCCGCTGGCCTGGCAGTCCTTGGTTCCGCCGCGGCCGGTGGGCACCTGCCGGTTGATGGAGGCGTCGTTGGAACCGTTGTGGCCGGGATCGATGAAGACCACCATGCCGGCGATGTTGGACGGGACCGCCCACGCGGCGGGGGGCGTGGCCGGGGTGATCGCCGCCGAAGCGGCAACCAGCACACCGATGACCAACCTGATGCCGACACGCCTGCTCGCTCGTAGGTCCACGGCGCAAAGGTAGCCTCGCGCGGTCTACGCTGGGGGTTTCGAATCGCCGGACACCCGCAGGCGAAACCAACTCGAGACCAAGATGCGAGGGGACTGTCATGCAACCCGGAGGCGACATGTCGGCGCTGCTCGCCCAGGCGCAGCAGATGCAGCAGAAGTTGATGGAAGCCCAGCAACAACTCGCCAACGCCGAGGTGCACGGCGAGGCCGGCGGTGGCCTGGTCCGGGTGACGGTGAAGGGCAGCGGCGAGGTGGTCGCGGTGCAGATCGATCCCAAGGTGGTCGACCCCGGCGACGTCGAGACGCTGCAAGACTTGATCGTCGGGGCCATGTCCGACGCCTCCAAGCAGGTCACCCGCATGGCGCAGGAGCGGCTGGGGGCGCTGGCCGGCGGATTCGGCGGGCCCCCGCCGGGCCAGCCACCGGCGCCGGCGCCGGGGCTTTAGATCGTTCATGTTCGAAGGACCCGTCCAGGATTTGATCGACGAGCTCGGCAAGCTGCCGGGTATCGGGCCCAAGAGCGCCCAGCGCATCGCCTTCCACCTGTTGTCCGTGGAACCGCCGGACATCGACCGGCTGACCGCGGCGCTGGGGAAGGTGCGCGACGGTGTGCGGTTCTGTGCGGTGTGCGGCAACGTCTCCGACAACGAGCGCTGCCGGATCTGCTCGGATCCGCGTCGGGACGGCTCCCTGGTGTGCGTCGTCGAGGAGCCCAAGGATGTGCAGGCCGTCGAGCGCACCCGAGAGTTCCGCGGCCGCTACCACGTGTTGGGCGGTGCGCTGGATCCGCTGTCCGGGGTGGGGCCCGAGCAGCTGCGGATCCGCGAGTTGCTGAGCCGGATCGGGGAGCGGGTCGACGGCGTCGACATCACCGAGGTGATCATCGCGACCGACCCCAACACCGAGGGCGAGGCCACCGCCACCTACCTGGTCCGGATGCTGCGCGACATCCCGGGGCTGACCGTCACCCGGATCGCGTCCGGCCTGCCGATGGGCGGCGACCTGGAGTTCGCCGACGAACTCACGCTGGGTCGCGCGCTCGCCGGCCGCCGGGCGATGGTCTGAGGTCGCTCAGGACTTGGTTAACCGGAACGGCCGAGTGACGGTCGAGCCCGGACCGCCGCCACACCCGTCCGACGTGGTCGTCCGACCCTCACCGGCAAGCGACACGGCGTCGAAGCTGTAGTCGACGGTTGCCGGGACGGAGGCTCCGTTCGCGCACGGCGCCTGCGTCGCGCCGCTGTGGGTCCAGCGTCCGTTCGCGAGGTCGAACTCCCAGCTGATGACGAACGTCCCGCCGTCCTGCGAGGTCGCCAGCGTGCAGTCCGACCCGCACGGGGCGAACATCCAATTGGTCGACTTGTCGCTGTCGGTATAGAGCACGGTGTACCGGCCGCTGGGCACCTCCGGGGCGGCGTGCGCGGGCACCGGCGCGATCAATGCGGCTGCAACCAGCAGGGCGCCGCCGCCCGCCAACGCCGGCCGGCTTCCTCTGGCGATGTCTTTCCTCACTTCAGCGCGCCCCCAATCGCTCCCGGCGTAACAACTCCACCTCCGGCAGGTCCAGCGGCGCCAGGTCGCCCACCACCTTGCCCAGCAACAGGTCGGCCAGTTCGGGGTTGCGGGCCAGGCACGGCCCGTGCATATAGGTGGCGACGACGCTGCCCTGCACGGCGCCGTCGAAGCCGTCGCCCGCCCGGTTGCCCGCGCCCTTGGTCACCGCGCCCAGCGGCGCCGCCGCGGGACCGAGAACCGTGCCGCCCCGGTGGTTCTCGAAACCGGTGAGCCGTTGGGTCAGCCCGGGCAGCAGCGGCTTGGTGATCAGCTCGCCGATGGTGCGGGCATCCTGCGGCGAGGTGGTGGCGTCGAGCATGCCGACGCCGTCGACCCGTTCGCCCGCCGACGTCTCATACCACTGGCCGAGCACCTGGACGGCCGCGCAGATCGCCAGCACGGGCGCCCCCCGCTCCGCGGCGCGCTGCAGCCCCGGATGTTTGATCAGGTGCCGGGTGGCCAACCGCTGCGCGTAATCCTCCGCCCCGCCCAGGGTGTAGAGGTCCAGCGAATCCGGCACCGGGTCGGCCAGCGTGATCTCGACGATCTCGGCGGGGATGCCCCGCAACAGCAGCCGCTGGCGCAGCACCAGCGCGTTGCCGCCGTCGCCGTAGGTGCCCATCACGTCGGGCAGCACCAGCCCGATCCGCACGGTCGAGTCAGCCATGGCGCGCCAACGCCCGTTGCAGCTGCAGGAAGGCGGTGTAGTTGGCGACGACCTCGACCCGCCCCGGCGGGCAGGACGCGATGGCCGCCACGGTGTCGTGCACCAGCGTGTGCTCGACCCCCGCGTACCCGAGGCGCACCGCCAGGTCGGTGCCGCGTTCGCCCGCCGCGACGACCGCTGTCTCTTCGAAGTGCTCGAAGCGCACGTCCCACAGCCAGGACAGGTCCTCGCCGTCGGGCACCTGCCCGTTGACCGAGATCACCACCCCGGCCGCCTGCTTGTCGACCATCGACAGCGCCTCCTGCCAGCCGGCCGGGTTCTTGGCGAGCAGGATTCGCGCCTCGTGCGCGCCCACCCGGACGGTCCGGTAGCGGCCGGCGACCTCGTCGACGCCCGAAACGGCGGCCACCGCCTTCGCCGGGTCGGCGCCGAGCGCGACGGCGGCGGCGACGGCCTGGGCGGCGTTGCCGCGATTCACCGCGCCCGGCAGCGCCAACCGCATCGGCAGGGCCAGCCCGTCGGGCCCGTACAGCGTTTCGTCGTCGAACCACCACTGCGGGCTGGGCCGCTTGAAGTCGGCACCGGTCGAGTACCAGTGGCCCTGGTCGCGGACGATGACCTCGCCGCTGCGCGGGCAGCTGACCGAGTCGTTCGCCCAGGAGCCGCCGGCGGCCACCCACACCACGTTCGGGCTGTCGTAGGCCGCGGACGTCATCAGCACGTCGTCGCAGTTGGCGACCACGACCGTCCCGGGGTGCCGGGCCAGCCCCGCCCGCAGCGTGCGCTCGATGACGTTGATCTCGCCGACGCGGTCCAGCTGGTCGCGGGACAGGTTGAGCAGGATGATGACGGCCGGCTCGACGGCGTCCGAAACGTGCGGCACGTGCATCTCGTCGACTTCCAGGGCCGCCAGCGGCGCCGCGCGGTTGGCCGCCAGCGCCGCCACCAGCCCGGCGTCCATGTTCGCGCCCTCGGCGTTGGTGGCCACCGCGCCCAGCGTGCCCAGGGCGGCGGCGGTCATCCGGGTGGTGGTCGACTTGCCGTTGGTGCCGGTGACGACGACGGTGCGGCGTCCGGCCGCGAGCTGACGCAGCACCGAGCGGTCCAGGGTCATCGCGATCAGGCCACCGATCATGGCCCCGGCCCCGCGACCGGTCACCCGCGAGGCCCAGCGCGCGCTCGCTCCCGCGGCGAGGGCAAGGCGTGCACGGGCGGTAACCACCCGGGCAGTTTAAGGGCGATCGCGAGCGCGGTGCAGAGCGCCGGGCGCTGCGGGTCGCCCTCATCGGCTAAGGGCGATCGCGAGCGCGGTGCAGAGCGCCGGGCGCTGCGGGTCGCCCTGATCGAATTCAGCGACCGACACGGCGGCGCAGCGACCAGGCGATGTCGGTCGGACGTGCCATCCTCAATTCATGAACCGGGTGTCCTGGGGGCGGCCGGCCAGCGAGCCGGACGGGGGCTGGGCCGTCATCGACGTCGAGACGTCCGGCTTCCGGCCGGGCCAGGCGCGGGTCATCAGCCTGGCGGTGCTCGGTCTCGACGCCGACGGCCGCGTCGAACAATCCGTGGTCAGCCTGCTCAACCCCGGCGTGGACCCGGGTCCCACCCACGTGCACGGGCTCACCGCCGCCATGCTGGAGGACCAGCCGCAGTTCGCCGACGTCGTCGACGACGTGATCAAGGTGCTGGACGGCCGCACGCTGGTGGCGCACAACGTCGCCTTCGACTACGCGTTCCTGGCCGCCGAAGCCGAGGTCGCCGAGGCCGAACTTCCCATCGAATCCGTCATGTGCACGGTCGAGCTGGCCCGACGGTTGGACCTCGGCATCGACAATCTGCGGTTGGAGACGCTCGCGGCGCACTGGGGCGTGACCCAGGAACGGCCGCATGACGCCTTCGACGACGCGATGGTGCTGACGGGTGTGCTCGCCTCGGCGCTCGAGCGGGCGCGCGAACGCGACATCTGGCTGCCGGTGCACCCGGTGACCCGCCGCCGCTGGCCCAACGGCCGGGTCACCCACGACGAGCTGCGCCCGTTGAAGGTGCTCGCCTCGCGGATGCCCTGCCCGTATCTGAACCCCGGGTTGTATGTGTGCGGCAGGCCCCTGGTCCAGGGCATGCGGGTGGCCCTCGCGGCCGAGGTCGGCCGCACCCACGAAGAACTCGTCGAGCGCATCCTGCATGCCGGGCTGGCCTACACCGACGCCGTCGACGGCGAGACGTCGCTGGTGGTGTGCAACGATCCGGCGCCGGATCAGGGCAAGGGCTACCTGGCCCGCCAGCTCGGGGTGCCGGTGATCTCCGACGCGCAGTTCATGGACGCCATCCGCGTCGTCCTCGGCGGCACCAGCATGGAGGAGTTCACCGACACCACCGAGGTTCACCAGCAGCTCGCGCTGTTCTGAGGAACCCCTTGTACCACTACGCCTGTAGTGCTACCGTTGCGGCATGAGTACCACTACAGATGTAGTACATAGGCGTTCGTGGTGGGCGTCCTTCCGCCGGCACGGCTATTTCTTCCGACCCGCGGCCATGCTGACCATCTCGCTCGGGTGCGCCCTGCATCTCTACCGGGTGATCTTCGGCGACGCCCTCACCCTGCAGCACGCCGCGACGCTGACCAACGACCGGATCCTGCTGGTGCCCATGACGTACGCCGGCATCACCGGCATCCTGGTATGGCGGCGCGTCAAATTTTCCAGCAACCGGCACCGGACGCTGTTCACCGCATCGGTGGTCTACATCGCCGGCAGCGTGCCGCTGCACATCTACCTCGACTACGTGATCAAGGACCTGAAGTTCGTGACCTGGTTTCCGATGTGGTTCAGCTATCTGCTGCTGCTCGTCGTCTATCCGGCGTTCCTGACCATGTTCTGGCGACTGCGCTTGCAAGACTGATGCCGCCCAACCCGGAGCGCCGCGCGCAGTTGCTCGACGCTGCGATCGACATCCTGGCCGACGTGGGCGTCGGCGGGCTGACGCATCGCCAGGTCGACGACCGCGCCGGCCTGCCCGCCGGGACGACCTCGAACTACTTCCGGACGCGCCAGTCCCTGCTGGAAGCCACGGCCGCCCGCACCGTCGAGTTGCACTGGCGGCGCGTCGAAGCCCTGCGGGCCGCGATCGGATCGCTCACCCGCGACGGCGTCAAAGCGCTGATGACGCAACTGCTTTCGGTGCCCGACGAGCAGTTCCGCCGGTTCACGCTGGCCCGGTTCGAGCTGTTCATGGAGGGCACCCGCCGGCCCGAGTTGCGGCCGTTCCTGAAGGACCTCCAGGTAGCCGCGGTGCAGAGTGCCACGCTGATCTTCGAGGCGGCGGGCTATACGCCCGAGCCCGAGCAGATGGAGGAGCTGAGCCGCCTGCTCAACGGCTACGTGTTCAGCAACCTGACCATCGGGGGCGCACCCGGCGACCCCGCCGGCCTGGTGGACCGGCTGCTGGGGACGTACTTCGACGGCTAGACCCGCGACGCCCGGTTGACCGCCGACACGACGGCGCGCAGCGACGCGGTCGTGATCGACGGCGCGATGCCGACGCCCCAGACGGTGCGGCCGTTCACCGACGCCTCCACGTACGCCGCGGCCTGCGCGTCGTCACCGGCGCTCATCGCGTGCTCGGAGTAGTCCAGGACCGCGACGTTGAACCCGACACTGTCCAGCGCGTGGACGAACGCGGCCAGGGGGCCGTTGCCGGCGCCGCTGATCTCGGTTTCCTTGCCGTTGACCTTCACGGTCGCCGAGATCGTGGTGGTGCCGCTGTCCTCCTCCGACGCCTCGACCCGCTGTTTCATCCGTTCCAGCGGCCACACCGGGGCCAGGTACTCCTCGTAGAACGCGTCCCACATCTCCTTGGGCGAGACCTCGCCGCCCTCGCCCTCGGTGATCTTCTGGATCGCCTGGGAGAACTCGATCTGCAGCCGCCGGGGCAGGGCCAGGCCGTGGTCGGACTTCATGATGTAGGCCACGCCGCCCTTGCCGGACTGCGAGTTGACCCGGATCACCGCCTCGTAGGTGCGCCCGACGTCCTTGGGGTCGATCGGCAGGTACGGCACCTGCCACAGCATGTCCTCGACGTCGGAGTCCGCGGCGTCCGCGTCGATCTTCATCTGGTCCAGGCCCTTGTTGATGGCGTCCTGATGGCTGCCGGAGAACGCGGTGTAGACCAGGTCGCCGCCGTAGGGGTGACGCTCGTGCACCGGCAACTGGTTGCAGTACTCCACCGTGCGACGAATCTCGTCGATGTTGGAGAAGTCGATCTGCGGGTCCACGCCGCGGGAGAACAGGTTGAGCCCCAACGTCACCAGGCACACGTTGCCGGTGCGCTCGCCGTTGCCGAACAGGCAACCCTCGATGCGGTCGGCGCCGGCGGCGAAGCCCAATTCGGCTGCGGCGACGGCGGTTCCGCGGTCGTTGTGCGGATGCAGGCTCAGGATGACCGACTCTCGGTTAGCCAGGTTGCGGCTCATCCACTCGATCGAGTCGGCGTACACGTTGGGGGTGGCCATCTCCACCGTGGCGGGCAGGTTGAAGATGATCGGATTGTCGGGCGTCGGGGCGATGATCTCGCCGACGGCGTCACACACCTGCCTGGCGTATTCCAGCTCCGTTCCGGTGTAGGACTCCGGCGAATACTCGAAACGCCATTGGGTGCCAGGGTATTTGGCGGCCTCCTCGACGCACTTGCGGGCGCCGTCGGTGGCGATGGCCTGCACCGCGGCCCGGTCGGCGCGAAACACCACGCGGCGCTGCAGGATTGACGTCGAGTTGTAGAAGTGCACGATGGCGCGCGGCGCGCCCTCGCACGCGGTGAAGGTGCGCTCGATGAGCTCGGGGCGGCATTGCGTCAGCACCTGGATGGTGACGTCGTCGGGAATGGCGCCCTCGGTGATGATCTCGCGGACGAAGTCGAAGTCGGTTTGACTGGCCGACGGGAACCCGACCTCGATCTCCTTGTAACCCATCCGGACCAGCAGATCGAACATGCGGCGCTTGCGGGTGGGGCTCATCGGGTCGATCAGCGCCTGGTTGCCGTCGCGCAGGTCGACCGCGCACCACAGCGGGGCGCGGTCGATGACCCGCTCGGGCCAGGTGCGGTCGGGCAGGCGGATGGCTTCGACTTCCTCGGCGAAGGACCGGTACCGGTTGACCGGCATCGCCGAACCGCGCTGCGGATTCCACGCGGGCTGGCCGGGCCCCGGCGGGCCCGCGGGTTTGACGATCGATCGGGTCGAGGTGAAGGAGTCGGGATTGGAAGTCACGGTATTTGCTCCGGGGGTGTCAGAAGGAACCTCAGACCGGCGCATCGCGAACACCCGCGACGGGAGGCCGGTCTGGATCAGACCCCGTCGCGGCGTCCGAGGAGGAGCACCCGCTGCACGAGGAGCACTCTACCGCGATTGGCGCGTCGATCGAAATCTGCTGGCTGCGACGGCGGCGGCCGCCGGGCTCCGGCCGGCACCCGGTGGCCGGCGAGCCGCCGAAATCGAGTACCGCACTACTCACGCCAACCCGCGTTCTCCGGCCCTACGGTCGGGGAAGCCACACAAACAGGAGGGTTCATGACGGCTTTACGAGAGTCCCCACGCGTCAAAGACGTTGAGGCAATGCTTGATTGGAGTCACGTTCGCGGTTACGGCTGGCGGCCGCAGCTTCCGGACGTGCGCGACCGGGTCTACACGGCGAGGCTGCGGACGCCGGCGCCCGCCGAAGCCGACCTGCGGCCGTCGATGCCACCGGTCTACGACCAGGGGCAGCTCGGCTCCTGCACCGGCAACGCGATTGCCGCCGCGATGGAGTACGAGCGGGACCGGCAGGGTCTGCCGGACTTTGTGCCGTCGCGACTGTTCATCTACTACAACGAACGCGCCCTCGAAGGCACCGTGTCCAGCGACTCGGGTGCGGTCATCAGGGACGGCATCAAAACGGTCAACTCCGACGGGGTCTGCCAGGAGACGCTGTGGCCCTATGACCTCGGCATGTTCACGGTCAAGCCGCCGAAGCGTTGCTATGTGGCGGCGCTCACGGACAAGGCGATGCAATACGAGTCGATCCAGACGCTGGGCGACCTGAAGGACGCGATCTCCTCGGCACTACCCGTGGTGTTCGGCTTCACCGTCTACGAGAGCTTCGAGTCGCAGGCCGTCGCGCACACGGGCGTCATGCCCATGCCCAAACCGGGCGAGTCGACGGTCGGCGGCCACGCTGTGCTCGCCGTCGGCTATTCGGATCCCAAGGGACACTTGATCGTTCGTAACTCATGGGGAGACTCGTGGGGTGACCACGGCTACTTCTACATGCCGTACGCGTACCTGACCGGGGCAAAGTCGGCGTCCGACAGCGCGCCCATCAACGGGGCCCATCTGGCCAGCGACTTCTGGGCGATCCAGCTGGTGTCGTCGTAGCGGCCGGCCGGTAGCCCGGCGACGGCGACCGGACCCGAGCGCGCGGACCCACGTATTCTGTTTGCGACCTATCTCCGCGAACGGAAAGAGAAACGTGGCGCTCGTCGTACAAAAATACGGCGGATCCTCGGTGGCCGACGCCGACCGGATCCGCCGTGTCGCCGAGCGGATCGTCGCGACCAAGAAGCAGGGCAACGACGTCGTCGTGGTGGTCTCCGCGATGGGCGACACCACCGACGACCTGATGGACCTGGCCCAGCAGGTCTGCCCGGCCCCACCGCCGCGCGAACTCGACATGCTGCTGACCGCGGGCGAGCGCATCTCCAACGCGCTGGTGGCCATGGCCATCGAATCGCTGGGCGCGCAGGCGCGCTCGTTCACCGGTTCCCAGGCCGGCGTCATCACCACCGGCACCCACGGCAACGCCAAGATCATCGAGGTCACGCCCGGGCGCCTGCAGGACGCGCTCGACGAGGGGCGCATCGTGCTGGTCGCCGGATTCCAGGGCGTCAGCCAGGACACCCGCGACGTCACCACGCTGGGCCGCGGTGGTTCGGACACCACTGCCGTGGCGCTGGCCGCCGCGCTGCACGCCGACGTCTGCGAGATCTACACCGACGTGGACGGCATCTTCACCGCGGACCCGCGGATCGTGCACAACGCGCGCCGGTTGGACAAGGTGACCTTCGAGGAGATGCTCGAAATGGCGGCCTGCGGCGCGAAGGTGCTGATGCTGCGCTGCGTGGAATACGCCCGCCGGTACAACATTCCGGTGCACGTCCGCTCGTCCTACTCGGACAAGCCCGGCACCGTCGTCGTCGGATCGATCAAGGACATAGCCATGGAAGACCCAATCCTGACCGGAGTCGCGCACGACCGCAGCGAGGCCAAGGTGACCGTCGTCGGCATCCCCGACATCCCGGGGTACGCCGCCCGGGTGTTCCGGGCCGTCGCCGACGCCGACGTCAACATCGACATGGTGCTGCAGAACGTCTCCAAGATCGAGGACGGCAAGACCGACATCACGTTCACCTGCTCGCGCGACAGCGGGCCCACGGCGGTGGCCAAGCTGGACGCGCTCTCCGACGAGATCGGGTTCACCCAGCTGCTGTACGACGACCACATCGGCAAGGTGTCGCTGATCGGCGCGGGCATGCGCAGCCACCCCGGCGTCACCGCGACCTTCTGTGAGGCCCTGGCCGCCGTCGGGGTCAACATCGAGCTGATCTCCACCTCCGAGATCCGCATCTCGGTGCTGTGCCGGGACACCGAACTAGACAAGGCCGTCGTGGCGTTGCACGAGGCGTTCGGGCTCGGCGGTGACGAGAAGGCGACGGTGTATGCGGGAACGGGCAGGTAAATGGTTGCGATCGGAGTTGTAGGCGCCACCGGCCAGGTCGGCCAGGTGATGCGCAGGTTGCTCGACGAGCGGGACTTCCCCGCCACGTCGGTGCGGTTCTTCGCGTCGGCCCGTTCGCAGGGCCGCAAGCTGGAGTTCCGCGGGCAGGAGATCGAGGTCGAGGACGCCGCCACGGCGGACCCCGCGGGTCTGGACATCGCGCTGTTCTCGGCCGGCAAGACGATGTCGCTGGTGCAGGCGCCGCGGTTCGCCGCCGCCGGGGTGACCGTGATCGACAATTCGTCGGCCTGGCGCAAGGACCCCGAGGTGCCGCTGGTGGTGTCCGAGGTGAACTTCGAGAGGGACGCCCACCACCGACCCAAGGGCATCATCGCCAACCCGAACTGCACCACGATGGCCGCGATGCCGGTGCTCAAGGTGCTGCACGACGAGGCCGAGCTGGTGCGCATGGTGGTCTCCAGCTACCAGGCGGTGTCCGGCAGCGGGCTGGCCGGGGTGGAGGAGCTGGCGACGCAGGCGCGCGCGGTCATCGACGACGCCGAGCAGCTGGTGCACGACGGCTCCGCGGCCGAGTTCCCGGCGCCCAAGACCTATGTCGCGCCCATCGCGTTCAACGTGGTGCCGTTGGCCGGCTCGCTGGTGGACGACGGCTCCGGGGAGACCGACGAGGACCAGAAGCTGCGGCACGAGAGCCGCAAGATCCTCGGCATCCCCGACCTGGCGGTGAGCGGCACCTGCGTCCGGGTGCCGGTGTTCACCGGACACTCGCTGTCGATCAACGCCGAATTCGCCCGGCCGCTGTCGCCGGAGCGTGCGCGAGCGCTGCTCGACGGCGCGCCCGGCGTCAAGGTGGTCGACGTGCCGACCCCGCTGGGGGCCGCGGGCGTCGACGACTCCCTGGTGGGCCGCATCCGGCGCGACCCGGGTGTGCCCGACGGGCGCGGCCTGGCCTTATTCGTGTCGGGAGACAACCTGCGCAAGGGGGCGGCGCTGAACACCATCCAGATCGCCGAGCTGCTGGCCGCCCAGCTGTGAATCGGCGGGTGGGCTCATCGAGCTCAGCCCACACCCGACTGGTCGCGCGGTGCTCGCTTGCACTGACTCTGCTTGCGCCGCAATGGTTTTGGGTGGCGCACGCCGACCCGCCGGCGCCGGCCCCCGAGCCTATCGTGCAGCCGTTGGCGCCCGGGCAGGTGCTGCGGATCGGCCCCACCGCCGGCACCGGCACCCCCACCGGGGACTACGGCATCGGCGCGACCGACCTGTGTGAGTTCGTCGAGTTTCCCACCGAGCTGCTGCAGGTCTGCGGGGACAGCTTCGCCGGGCAGGGGGTGGGGTTCGGCGGCTGGTATGCGCCGGTCGCGCTGCATGTGGACACCGCGTCCGTCGACGACCCGGCCGGGGTCCGCTACACCGGCGTGACCGGGATCGGCAACCCGTTGCTGGCCGATCCCACCCCGGCAGGCTCCTCGCAACTGCCCGCCGGGGTGGTGCAGATCAACCGGCGCAACTACGTGATGGTGACGACGACGAAGAACCTCGAGCCGCAGAGCTCTCGGCTGGTGACGGCCGAGCCCGCGCGGGCGGGGTGGCAGACCGTCGCCGGGTCGCGGCGACCGGCCTCGTATCAGGGCGGCTCGCAGACGCAGATCAGTGGCTACTACGACCCGATCCCCACCCCGGACTCGCCCACCGGGTGGGTGTACATCGTGGCCGACAGCTTCACCCGCAGGGAACCGGTCGTGCTGTATCGGGTGCCCCCGCAATCGTTTACCGACCGGTCCCGCTGGCAGGGCTGGGCGGCCGGACCGGGCGGCGGCTGGGGTAAGCCCCCGACCCCGCTGTGGGCCGACGCGGTGGGCGAGCTGTGCGTGCGGCAGATCGACGGCAAAGCGGTGTTGTCCTATTTCAACGCCGTCACCGGCAACATGGAGGTCCGCGTCGCCGACGACCCGACGGCGCTGGGTGACGCCCCGGTGACCACGGTGGTGCAGCACGACGAGTGGCCCGAGCCGGCCGAGAGCCTGCCGCCGCCCTACGACAACCGGCTTGCGCAGCCGTACGGCGGGTACATCTCGCCCGGTTCCACCCTTGACGAGCTACGGCTCTTCGTCAGCCAGTGGGACACCCGCGCTCGGGTGGCCGCGCCGTACCGGGTCATCCAATTCGCGGTCAACCCGTTCAAACCGGAGTCAGCCGGCTGAATCGCGGGCCGCGTGCCGCCCGCGTCAGAGGACGATCTCCTTCGGCGGCGCCTCCGGCCGGTCGGTGGGCGGGGGCTCGGTGGGAACCGGCCCGGCCGTCTGTCCGCCGGGCGCGGCGCCTTCGGCGAGGGACGCTTGCCGTTGGGCTTCCTCGGCGGCCTTCGCTTCCTCGGCGGCCTTCGCTTCCTCGGCGGCCTTCGCTTCCTCTTGGGCCTTGGCTTCCTCCTCGGCCTTCGCTTCGTCTTCCTTCTTCTTCTCCTCGTCCACCGGGGTGGTGTCCGAGGCGAGCGTCGCCGGGGCCGCGCCCCCCTGCCCGAGGCCCTGGAAGCTTTGCGCGGCGCCCTGCACGCCCTGCATCACACCCTGCATCCCCTGGCCGAGGCCCTGCAGGCCTCCCGCGACCTGACCAAGCTGCGGGGTGTTCAGACCGGGCGTCGGATTCGGCTTCGGGTCGGGCTTGGGTTCTGGCTTGGGTTCGGGCTTGGGTCCTTCACCGGGGGCGTGGATCACCGTGGCCTTGGGGGGAGGCGGGGGATTCACCGGCGCCAGGGGCAAGTTCGCGTATTTCACGTAATAACTCAGCGCGGATTCCGATTGCGCCTGAAGTTTCTCGTACCAGTCGATGGCCGACGGCAAGTAGGCCTGGTTGTTCTGCGAGTAATACGCATACCAGTAATCGCAGAGGGCGACCTCATAGGACGTGGGATGCGCGCCCTCCAACGCGTACTGGTCCTGATAACCGGTCTTGCCGGCGGCCTTCTTGTGCACGTCGACGACCCGGTTGGCCTGCTTGGCGAGGTCCCCGCACAGCGCCGCCATCGTTATCACGTATTCCCGCTGTTTCTGGAAGTTCTGCTCGACGCTGTCCCTGGCCTCACCCTCCCAGCTGTTGAACAGCCGGAATCGATTGGTCTGCTCCAGAAAGGCCCGCTGGAACGTAATCCATTCCTGCGCGAACCCCCTGAAGGCGGTGCCCTGGTCGCCGGATTCGATCTCCGCCGCCGCCTGCCGCACCTCGTAGTAGGGGAGCTCGATCGTCGACGCCGCCGGCAACGGCGGCGGCGCGGTCCACGGCTCTTCGTCCGCGACCACCGCCGCGGGGGCCACCGACGACGCGGATGAACCGCTGTTCATGGTGCTTGCAATGGCCTCCGCGGACTCCGTCTCGACCTGCTCGTAGGCCTTGGCCGCGTTCCGCAGGGATTTGGCGAGCGCCTTCCACTCCCGTTCGCACCCTTTGAGGTACATCCGCACATTGTCGGCGTTGAGCGCGAGGCGTGCGGCCGCGTCGGTGACGAACGTCAGGCCACACGGCCCCGGTGGGTTGGTGGACGGGACGGGCGGCAGCGGTTGCTCGATCTCGGCGGCGCGCGCGAGGAGCTCCTGATACTCGACGTTCAGCGTCTGCGTCATAGCCGCTCGTACTCCTTGTGCCGCGGGCGGTGCGGTGGCGCCGGTCACCACCAGAGCAATCCTAAGCCCGCGAGTGGGGCCTGGTATGCGCTTATTTGCGCGGGCCGCGCGGCGCGAAACCCGCAGGAATGCGCAGCGGGGCAGGCGATGTCGGCGGCCGGCGCGGCCCGCCGTTTCAGACGGGGCCGGGCTCACAGCTGCTACATAACCAATGCATAGCCCGAACTATTGTTAACGCCTTCATCATTTGTCTCATGAGTGAAACAGCTGAAACCCCCACCGTGCGGTCGTCCACCGCAACCGCACCGGCCGCCGCGGAAGCCGTGGCGGCATACCGCGCCCCGCGGGTCTTCCAACTCGCCGCGTGGGTCGCCATCGTCGCCGGGATCGTGTTCATCGTCGCGGTCGTCTTCTTCACCGGCTTCATCCTCGGCCACCGCGGCGGACACCACGGCCATCACCATCACAAGCACCACGCCGCGTGGATGCACCAGCACCGCATGGGCGGCCCGGGCGGCCCGGGCGGCATCCAGCAGGGCGGACCCGGTGCGCAGCAGGGCGGACCCGCTTCGGCGACTCCCGGCGCGCCCGGCCCCAGCCAGATTCCGTCGTCGGTCGCCCCCTCCCGGTAGTCCAATCCCCGTCGATCAATCAGCAGCCCGGTGCTCACCAGAGCACCGGGCTGCGTGTCGCTTCGTCGCCGGCGACTAACCGGCGGGTATCGATTCACAGCAAGTTTGTCGGCGCAACCTGTTATGCCCGACGCGGCGCTGGGCAATATTCAAGGCATGAGCCAGACACCCGAGCCGACGACCCCCTCGACGCCCGCCGCCGCAACCGCGGCCCCGCCGCCGCCCCCGGAGCGGGTGCGGCCGCCGCGGCTCTACACGGCGGCGGCCTGGGTGATCATCGTCGCCGGCGTCGTCTTCATCATCTCCACGGTGTTCTTCGCGGGCGCCTTCGTTTACGGGTATTACCACCACTGCCACCATCACCACGGCCAGATGTTCCGGCCGGGTGGCAGCCCCGGGCCGGGCAACGGCCAATGGGGTCCCGGACCCACCCCGGCCAGCCCGTGGGGTGGCGGCCCCGGGTTGATCGTGCCCATGCCGCCCGGCGGTCCGGGCGGCCCCGGCGGACCGGTCAGCGGCCCGGGCGTCAGCGGCCCCGGCGGGCCGTCGATGAGCCCGCCCGCCGCGCCGGCACCGCGTCCCTGACCGACCGCTTCGGATAACCGACGCAGCCCACCAAACGAGGAGACAGCGAAATGACGGAACGCTTCACCACCAACGACGCGGGCATCGCCGCCCCCAGTGACGACCAGTCGTTGACGATCGGTCCCGACGGCCCGATCCTGCTGCAGGACCATTACCTGATCGAGCAGATGGCCCAGTTCAACCGGGAGCGCATCCCGGAGCGTCAGCCGCACGCAAAGGGCGGCGGCGCCTTCGGCACCTTCGAGGTCACCAACGACGTCAGCAAATACACCAGGGCCGCGGTGTTCCAGCCCGGCACCAAGACGGACATGCTGGCGCGGTTCTCCACCGTCGCCGGCGAGCGGGGCAGCCCGGATACGTGGCGCGATCCCCGCGGCTTCGCGCTGAAGTTCTACACCAGCGAAGGCAACTTCGACATGGTCGGCAACAACACACCGGTCTTCTTCATGCGGGACCCGCTGAAGTTCCAGCACTTCATCCGGTCCCAGAAGCGTCTGCAGGCCAGCAACGTCCGCGACCACAACATGCAGTGGGACTTCTGGACGCTCTCGCCGGAGTCGGCCCACCAGGTGACCTGGCTGATGGGCGACCGGGGGATCCCCAAGACGTGGCGCCACATGAACGGCTACAGCAGCCACACCTACAGCTGGATCAACGCCGCCGGCGAGATCTTCTGGGTGAAGTACCACTTCATCACCGACCAGGGGATCGACTTCCTGCCCCAGGAGGACGCCGACAGGCTGGCCGGCGAGGACGGCGACTACCACCAGCGCGACCTCTACGAGGCGATCGAGGGCGGCCAGCACCCCAGCTGGACGCTCAAGATGCAGATCATGCCGTACGACGAGGCCCGCAATTACCGGTTCAACCCGTTCGACCTGACCAAGGTGTGGCCGCACGGCGACTACCCGCTGATCGACGTCGGCAAGATGACGCTGAACCGCAACGTGACCGACTACCACACCGAGATCGAGCAGGCCGCTTTCGAGCCGAACAACACGGTGCCCGGCACCGGGCTGAGCCCGGACAAGATGCTGCAGGCCCGCGGGTTCTCCTACTCCGACGCGCACCGCGCCCGGCTGGGGACCAACTACCGGCAGATCCCGGTGAACACGCCGAAGGTCGAGGTGAACAGCTACTCGAAGGACGGCGCGATGCGCATGCAGAACGTCTCCGACCCCGTGTACGCGCCCAATTCCTACGGTGGCCCGCACGCCGACCCGGCACGCGCCGCGGAGGTGCGCTGGCACGCGGACGGCGACATGGTCCGCGCCGCGTACACGCTGCACGCCGAGGACGACGACTGGGGGCAGGCCGGCACCATGGTCCGCGACGTCCTGGACGACGCCGCGCGGGACCGGTTGGCGCACAACATCATTGGACACGTCTCCAAGGGTGTGAAGGAGCCGGTGCTGTCGCGGGTGTTCGAGTACTGGCGCAACGTGGACCCCGATCTGGGCAAGAAGGTGGAGGAGGGCGTGCGGGCAGAAGGGGGCTGACCACGCCCCGGCGTTCCTGGCATGATCGCTGGAATGACCATGTGGGTCCGCGCGGCCGCGATCGCCATCGCTCTCGCCGTCGACGCCGCGGCCGCCCTGCCCGTCGCGGCCGCCCACCCGTCGGAACCCGGGGTGGTGAACTACGCGGTGCTGGGCAAGGGCTCGGTCGGCAACATCGTCGGCGGCCCGATGGGCTGGGAATCGGTGTTCACCCAACCCGTGCAAGGCGATTGGGTGGACGTGCCGGTGTGCAACAACTGGGCCGACATCGGGCTGCCCGAGGTGTACAACGACCCGGACCTGGCGTCCTTCAACGGCGCGGTCACCCAGACGTCGGCCACCGACCAGACCCACTTCGTCAAGCAGGCGGTGGGCGTGTTCGCCACCGGCGACGCCGCCGGTCGCGCGTTCCACCGCGTGGTGGACCGGACGGCGGGCTGCTCGGGCCAGACCACCGCGGTGCATCTGGACAACGGCGTCACCCAGGTGTGGTCGTTCGACGGCGGGCCGCCGGGTGCCGCCGACGCGAACTGGACCAAGCAGGAGGCCGGCACCGATCGGCGGTGTTTCAATCAAACCAGGCTGCGCGAAAACGTGTTGTTGCAGGCCAAGGTCTGCCAATCTGGCAACGCCGGACCGGCGGTCAACGTGCTGGCTGGGGCGATGCAGAATGCGCTGGGTCAATGAATCGGGTTTCGGGGCCCGTTCTCAGCACGCTTGAAAGTCGGCACGAACGGGAATATGTCGGGGCCATCTGCTAGATGAAGTAGTGGCGGTTATCGTCCTTTTGGCTCCCCGCGAGGGGGCGGTCCGCCGGCGCGTGTTCAGGCTGTTCGGGCCCGAAGGGATCGTGATATGACGTTCGCCGCTATCACTACCGCGGGCTCCGAGCTGGACAGCGCGGCCATGGCCGATTCCAAGGCCGCCGCGCGCTACATCGCCGACGCCTGCCTCGTGGACGCGCCCCTGGGCCGCGTCGGCCTGGAGGTGGAGGCCCATTGCCACGACCCGGCCGACCCGCACCGCAGGCCCGGCTGGGAGGAGATCGCCGAGGTTCTCGGCGTGCTGCCGGCGCTGCCGGGCGGCAGTCGGGTCACGGTGGAACCCGGCGGCGCGGTGGAGCTGTCCGGCCCGCCGGCCGACGGGGTGCTTGCCGCGATCGACGCGATGCGGCGCGACCAGGCCGTGCTGCGGTCGGCGTTCGCCGACGCCGGGCTGGGTCTGGTTTTCCTCGGGGCGGACCCGCTGCGGGCACCGCAGCGCATCAACCCGGGCGCGCGCTACTGCGCCATGGAGCAGTTCTTCGCGTCCAGCCGCTCGGGCGAGGCGGGCGCGGCGATGATGACGTCGACCGCATCCATCCAGGTCAACCTGGACGCCGGGCCGCGGGCCGGCTGGGCGGACCGGGTGCGGCTGGCGCACGCCCTCGGGCCGACCATGATCGCGCTGGCCGCGAACTCCCCGATGCTGTGCGGGGATTTCACCGGGTGGGCGTCCACTCGGCAGCGGGTGTGGGGTCAGATGGACTCGGCGCGGTGCGGGCCCATCCTGGGCGCCAGCGGCGACGACCCGGGCACCGACTGGGCGCGCTACGCGCTCAAGGCCCCGGTCATGCTGGTGCACGCTCCGGACGCCGTGCCGGTCATGGAATGGGTGCCGTTCGCCGACTGGGTCGACGGGCGCGTGCTGCTCGGCGACCGCCGTCCCACCGTCGCCGACCTGGAATACCATCTGACCACGCTGTTTCCGCCCGTACGCCCGAGGCAGTGGCTGGAGATCCGCTACCTCGACAGCCTGCCGGACGAACTCTGGCCGGCCGTGGTGTTCACGCTGGTGGCCCTGCTCGACGATCCCGAAGCCGCCACCGCCGCGACCGAGGCGGTCCAGACGGTGGCCACCGCGTGGGACACCGCGGCCCGGCTGGGTCTGCGGGACCGTCGACTGCACACCGCGGCGACCAAGTGCGTGGCCGTCGCCGCCCGGCTGGCCCCACCCGAACTCGGCGATTCGATGCAGCGTCTGCTCGACGCCGTCGAACGGGGCCGATGTCCGGGTGATGACTTCTCCGACAACGTGATTCGGCACGGCATCGCGGCTACCGTGGCGCGACTGGCGCAAGGGGAGCTGTGACGTCCGCGCAAAGGCTTGCCGACGATTTGGCGCGGGCGCGGGCGCGAACACTGCGCCTGGTCGCTTTCGACGACGACGAACTGTACCGGCAGTACGACCCGCTGATGAGCCCGCTGGTGTGGGATCTCGCGCACATCGGGCAGCAGGAAGAGTTCTGGCTGCTGCGCGCCGGTGACCCGGGCCGGCCCGGCATGTTGCCACCGGCCGTCGAGGGCCTCTACGACGCCTTCGTGCATTCCCGCGCGAGCCGGGTCGAGTTGCCGTTGCTGTCCCCCGACCGCGCGCGGGCGTACTGCCGCACCGTGCGGTCGGCGGTGCTCGATGCCCTCGACGCGTTGCCCGAGGAAAGCGACGACTTCGCTTTCGGGTTGGTGGTCAGCCACGAGAACCAGCACGACGAGACCATGCTGCAGGCGCTGAACCTGCGCAGCGGCGCCCCGCTGCTGCGGGAGGGCGCGGCGCTGCCGGCCGGCCGGCCCGGCCTGGCCGGGACCTCGGTGCTGGTGCCCGCCGGGCCGTTCGTGCTGGGCGTGGACGCCGCGAGCGAACCGTATTCGCTGGACAACGAGCGTCCCGCCCACGTCGTCGAGTTGCCGGCGTTCCGGATCGGCCGGGTGCCGGTCACCAACGGCGAGTGGCGGCACTTCATGGACGACGGCGGGTACCTCCAGCCGCGGTGGTGGTCCGAGCGTGGCTGGGAGCATCGCCAGCGCGCGGGCCTGACCGCGCCGCAGTTCTGGAGCGCCGACGGGCGGACCCGCACCCGGTTCGGCCACGTCGAAGACGTCCCCGCCGACGAGCCGGTGCAGCACGTCACCTACTTCGAGGCGCAGGCCTACGCGGCCTGGGCCGGCGCCCGGCTGCCCACCGAGATGGAGTGGGAGAAGGCCTGTGCCTGGGACCCCGCCACCGGCACCCGGCGCCGCTACCCGTGGGGTTCCGAGCCGCCGTCGGATGCCCTCGCGAACCTGGGCGGCACGTCGTTGCGTCCCGCGCCCGTCGGGGCCTATCCGGCCGGTGCGTCGGCGTACGGGGCGGAGCAGATGCTCGGCGACGTGTGGGAGTGGACCAGCTCGCCGCTGCGGCCGTGGCCGGGTTTCGTCCCGATGATTTACGAGCGGTATTCGCAGCCGTTCTTCGACGGCGACTACCGGGTGCTGCGCGGTGGCTCGTGGGCCGTGGAGTCCGCCATCCTGCGGCCCAGCTTCCGGAACTGGGATCACCCGATCCGGCGTCAGATCTTCTCCGGCGTCCGATTGGCTTGGGACGTCGAGGATTTCGCCTGATGTGCCGTCACCTCGGCTGGCTCGGGGCCGACGTCAGCGTCTCCTCGCTGGTGCTGGACCCGCCGTACGGGCTGCGGGTGCAGTCGTATGCCCCGCGCCGCCAGAAGCACTGCCTGCTCAACGCCGACGGGTGGGGTGTCGGATTCTTCGACGGCGGCACCCCACGCCGCTGGCGCAGCCAGGCGCCGTTGTGGGGCGACGTGTCGTTCGACTCCATCGCGCCGGCCCTGCGCAGCCATTGCGTGGTGGCAGCGGTGCGCTCGGCGACCGTCGGCATGCCCATCGAAGTCAGCGCGACGGCCCCGTTCACCGACGGCCAGTGGTTGCTGTCGCACAACGGGATCGTCGACCGCGCGGTGCTGCCGGTCGCCGCGCGGGCCGAATCGATCTGCGACAGTGCTATTCTCGCGGCCGTCATCTTCGAGCGCGGCCTCGACGCGCTCGGTGAAACCATCACCGAGATCGCGGCGGCCGACCCGAATGCCCGGCTGAACATCCTGGCCGGCAACGGCTCTCGCCTGCTGGCGACGGCCTGGGGTGACACGTTGTCGCTCCTGCGCCGCCCGGACGGTGTCGTGCTGGCCAGCGAACCCTATGACAACGACTCCGATTGGGAGGATGTGCCGGATCGCCACCTCGTCGAAGTCACCGCGGCGGGTGTCACGCTGACCCCGCTGGAACACCCGGAAGGTTCTCGATGACGCTGACACTGTCCAACCACCTGGCCGCCGACTCCGCGTACCAGGCCTTGCGTCGGGACGTGTTCGAGGGGCTGCAACAGACGCCGAAGTCATTGCCGCCCAAGTGGTTCTACGACTCGCTGGGCAGTCATCTGTTCGACCAGATCACCCGGCTGCCCGAGTACTACCCCACCCGCGCCGAGGCCGAGATCCTGCGCGCGCGCTCGGCCGAGGTCGCGGCGGCCAGCGGGGCCGACACCCTGGTGGAGCTGGGCAGCGGGACGTCGGAGAAGACCCGGCTGTTGCTCGACGCGCTGCGCGAGCGCGGGGCGCTGCGCCGCTTCGTCCCGTTCGACGTCGACGCCGGCATCTTGTCGACGGCCGCGGCGGCCATCCAGCGCGAGTACGACGGCGTCGAAATCAACGCCGTCTGCGGCGATTTCGAGGAACACCTGACCGAGATCCCGACCGGCGGGCGGCGCCTGTTCGTGTTCCTGGGGTCGACGATCGGCAACCTGACGCCCGGTCCGCGGGCCGAGTTCCTGGCCAGCCTGGCGGCCCAGATGCGGCCGGGGGACAGCCTGCTGCTGGGCACGGATCTGGTCAAGGACACCGGCCGGCTGGTGCGCGCCTATGACGACTCGGCCGGGGTGACGGCGGCGTTCAACCGCAACGTGCTGGCCGTGATCAACCGGCAACTCGACGCCGATTTCGACGTCGAGGCTTATCAACACGTGGCGCGCTGGAACGCCGGGGAGGAACGCATCGAAATGTGGTTGCGCGCCAGCCGGGACCAGCGGGTCCGCGTCGACGCGCTCGACCTGGCCGTCGATTTCGCGGCCGGGGAGGAGATGCTCACCGAGGTGTCGTGCAAGTTCCGCCCGGACGGGGTGAGCGCCGAACTGGCCGGCGCCGGACTGCGGCGCACCCGGTGGTGGACGGACGCCGCCGGCGATTTCGGGTTGTCGTTGGCCGTGAAGTGACGGCCGACGGGTCGCTGGCGCAGCGATGGCGGGCGGCCCGCCTGCCCGTGGCCGGACTGCACCTGGACAGCGCGGCCTGTTCGCGGCAGAGCCTCGCGGTGATCGCGGCCGCCGACCAGCACGCGCGCAACGAGTCGGAGGTCGGCGGGTACGTCGCGGCGGAGGCGGCCGTGCCCGCGCTCGACGCCGGGCGGGTCGCGTTCGCCGCGCTGGCCGGCATGCCCGACGCCGAGGTGGTGTTCACCACGGGCTCGCTGAACGCGTTGGACCTGCTGCTCGGCGCCTGGCCGACGGATCGCCGCCGGGTCGCGTGCCTGCCCGGCGAATACGGCCCGAACCTGGCGCTGTTTGCCGCCCACGGATTCGACCGTCAGCTGTTGCCGACGCTCGACGACGGCCGCGTCGCGCTCGACGACGCGGCGCTGGCGCTTGCGGACGAACCGCCCGATCTGGTCCACCTGACCGCGGTCGGCAGCCACAGCGGTGTGGTGCAACCGTTGTCGATGATCGCCCGGCTGTGCCGCGAACTGGGGCTGCCGCTCGTCGTCGACGCCGCCCAGGCGCTGGGCCAGGTGGACTGCGCGGTCGGCGCCGACGCGACCTACGCGTCGTCGCGCAAGTGGATCGCCGGGCCGCGCGGCGTCGGGGCGCTGGCGGTGCGCCGGGAACTGATGGAAACCCTGCGGCCCAGGCTGGCGGCGCCGGATTGGCTCGCGGGATCGTTCACGGTGGCCCAGCAACTCGAGTTCGGCGAAGCCAATATCGCCGCGCGCGTGGGCTTTTCACTGGCTTTGGGGGAGCATCTGGCGTACGGGCCGCAGGCCGTGCGGACGCGGCTGGCCGAGGTGGGCGCTGCCAGCCGCAGGGCGCTGGCCGACGTGGCCGGCTGGGCGGTGGTCGAAGAGGTCGAAGAGGTGAGCGCCATCACTACGCTGGCCCCGGTCGACGGCGCCGATCCGCAGGCGGTGCGCGCGTGGCTGCTCGCCGAACGGCGGATTCTCACCACCTTCGTGGGCGTGCAGCGCGCGCCCCTGGAACTGGCCGGGCCGATGTTGCGGATCTCGCCGCACGTCGACACCACGGCCGACGATCTGGAGACTTTCGCCGAGGCGCTGATCGCGGCGACGGCGGCGACGTCCGCCTGAGAGATCAGTCCGCTTTGTGCGCGGTCAGCAGGTAGGCGGGCATCTTGATTCGGCCCTTCTCGTCGCGTTCGTGCGGCGGGAATTCGAAGGGCGCGTTGGGGATTTCGACGACGTTCGACAGGATGTGGGCCGGCCGGATCTCGTCGACCTCCCAATACTTGCTCACCGCGGCGCGAAGTTCGTCTTCGTCGACCTCGTTGGGCTTCGGCTCCATCTCGGCGGGAAAGGCGCCCTTGGCGAACACCAGCACGAACAGGCCGGCCCCCGGCGCGGCCGCGCGGTGGATGGAGCTCAGGTAGCCGTCGCGGCCCTCGACCGGCAGCGAGTGGAACAGCGTGGAATCGACGATCGTGGAGAACCGGCCGTCATAACCACTGAACGAAGTGATGTCGGCCTGGACGAAGCTGGCCGTGGTCAGGCCGCGCTCCCGGGCGGCCTCGGTGGCCGCCGCGACGGCCGTCGGCGTGAGGTCGACACCGACCACCGTGTAACCCTGCGCGGCCAGCGCCAACGACAGCTCGGCGACCCCGCAACCCGCGTCCAGGACGTCGCTGCGGAATTTCCCGGCGGCGGCCAGCGCGGCCAGTTCGGGTTGCGGCTCACCGATGTTCCACGGCGGCGGGCCCTCGAAGTGCGCCTGCTCGCGGTATGCGCTGTCCCAGTCCATGACCTGATCGCCCGTCATGGTTTCAACCTACCCGTGACTCCCAGGTGTGCACCGGCTCGTTGGCGTGCATGTGCTCGCAGTAGCGGCGCAGCATCTCGGCCAAGGCGGCGGGGCGGGTCATCCCGCCGGCTTCGAGCGCGCGCACGGTCGACACCTGCCAGCTGGCGCCGTTGCGGCCCGTTCGGGCGCGGCCCTCGACGACACCGAGGAAGCGGTCGCGCACTTGCGCGTCCATGCCCCAGCGGCGCAGTCCCTCGTCGGCGATCGGCAGCAACGTGTCCAGCACCAGCGTGGTCGCCGCCACCTCTCTCAGTCCGGGGCCCAGGCCCGGCCAATGCAGCCGGGCATCGATGCCGTTGCGCGCCGCGGCGAGGAAATTCGCTTGCGCCGCAGCGAAATCCATGCCGTGCCACACGGGGTTGTCCTCCTCGGACAGGACGCGCAGCACGCCGTAGAAGAAGGCCGCATTCGCCACCATGTCCACGACGGTCGGGCCGGCCGGCAACACCCGATTCTCCAGCCGCAGGTGCGGGCGCCCGTCGACCACGTCGTAGACCGGCCGGTTCCACCGGTACACGGTGCCGCTGTGCAACCGCATTTCGGACAGCCGCGGCGCCCGCCCGGCGGAAAGCTCGGCGGCCGGGTCCTCGTCGGACACCTCGGGCAGCAGGGGCGGGAAGTAGCGGATGTTCTCCTGGTAGAGGTCCAGGACCGAGGTGATCCACCGTTCGCCGAACCACACCCGCGGCCGCACGCCCCGCGACTTGAGCCGCTCGGGCCGGGTGTCGGTGGACTGGGTGAACAGCTCGATGCGGGTCTCGGCCCACAGCTGATGGCCGAAGAAGTACGGCGAGTTGGCCCCCAGCGCCAGCTGCGGGCCGGCCAGCACCTGGGCCGCGTTCCAGTTGGCGGCAAACCTTTCCGGGGCCAGTTGCAGGTGCAATTGGATACTGGTGCAAGCGGATTCGGGCGCGATGGACACGGCGTGCCAACTCAGCGGCTCGGGGCCGGAGATGTCGATCGGAATGTCTTCGCCGCGGGCGGTGAAGATCGATTCGTTGAGCGCCGCGTACCGCCTCGAGTCGCTCATCCAGCCGGTGGCCAGGTGGTCGGGCATCAGGGTGGGCAGGATCCCGATCATCACGATGTGCGCCCCGCCCGTGCCGGCCTTGATCTCGGCGTCGTTGAGGCTGGCCCGCACCTCGCCTTCCAGATCGAGCGCGGTGTGACCGGGCAGGGCGTGGGGCGGCACATTGAATTCGATGTTGTAGGCACCCAATTCCGGTTGGAAGGCCGGGTCTCCGATGGCGTTCAGCACGTCGCGGTTGGACATCGCCGGCTGGTAGTCGGCGTCGACGAGGTTGCACTCGATCTCCATGCCGGTGAGCGGCCGGTCGGAGTCGAAGTGGGACCGCGCCAGCATCGTTTCCAGGACGTCCAGGCAAAGCTCGAGCTTGCGCTGGTATTCCCGCCGTTGCGCGCTGTCGTACGTGGTGCGCTTGACCTCTTCGCCCACACCGCCGATGGAACAGGGTTGCCCGCGGTAACGCAAGCAGCGCGGCCGCTTGTCGAGTGGGGCAGACCGTGATGGACTCCTGACGTGCCCGAGTTTGTAGCCGCTATCGACCAGGGAACCACCAGCACCCGCTGCATGATCTTCGATCACGACGGGGCCGAAGTGGCGCGCCATCAACTCGAGCACGAACAGATCCTGCCCCGCGCCGGCTGGGTCGAGCACGACCCGGTGGAAATCTGGGAGCGCACCTCTTCGGTGCTGTTGTCGGTGTTGAATCGGGCCAATCTGTCCGCCAAAGACATTGTCGCGCTTGGTATCACGAACCAACGGGAGACCACGCTGGTGTGGGATCGGCGCACCGGCCGGCCCTATTACAACGCGATCGTCTGGCAGGACACCCGCACCGACCGGATCGCGTCGGCGCTGGAACGGGACGGCCGCGGCGAGGTGATCCGCCGCAAGGCGGGCCTGCCGCCGGCGACGTACTTCTCGGGCGGCAAGCTGCAGTGGATCCTGGAGAACGTCGACGGGGTGCGGGAGGCCGCCGAGAGCGGTGACGCCCTGTTCGGCACCCCGGACACCTGGGTGCTGTGGAATCTGACCGGTGGCCCGCGCGGCGGCGTGCACGTCACCGACGTGACCAACGCCAGCCGGACCATGCTGATGAACCTGGAGACGCTGGACTGGGACGACGAGCTGCTGTCGTTCTTCTCGATCCCGCGGGCGATGCTGCCGTCCATCGCCCCGTCGTCGTCGCCGCAGCCGTACGGCGTCTCGGCGCAGACCGGGCCGGTCGGCGGCGAGGTGCCGGTCACGGGCGTCCTCGGCGACCAGCACGCGGCGATGGTGGGCCAGGTGTGCCTGTCGGAGGGCGAGGCGAAAAACACCTACGGCACGGGAAACTTCTTGCTGCTCAACACCGGTGAGACGATCGTGCGATCCGACAACGGGCTGCTGACCACCGTCTGCTACCAGTTCGGCGACGCCAAACCCGTTTACGCGCTTGAGGGTTCGATCGCGGTCACCGGGGCCGCGGTGCAATGGCTGCGCGACCAGCTGGGCATCATCAGCGGCGCCGCGCAGAGCGAGTCGCTGGCGCGCCAGGTCGCCGACAACGGCGGGGTGTATTTCGTCCCGGCGTTCTCCGGGCTGTTCGCGCCCTACTGGCGCTCCGACGCCCGCGGGGCGATCGTGGGGTTGTCCCGGTTCAACACCAACGCGCACCTGGCCCGCGCGACGCTGGAGGCGATCTGCTACCAGAGCCGCGACGTGGTGGACGCGATGGCAGCGGATTCCGGTGTGCGCCTTGAGGTGTTGAAGGTCGACGGCGGCGTCACCGGCAACGACCTGTGCATGCAGATCCAGGCCGATGTGCTCGGCGTCGACGTGGTCCGTCCGGTGGTCGCCGAGACCACCGCGCTGGGCGCGGCCTACGCGGCGGGGTTGGCGGTGGGGTTCTGGGCCGACCCGTCCGACCTGCGCGCCAACTGGCACGAGGACAAGCGCTGGACGCCGGCCTGGAGCGACGAGGAGCGCGCGGCCGGCTACGAGGGGTGGCGCAAGGCGGTGCAGCGGACCCTGGACTGGGTCGACGTGTCCTGATCCAGGGTCCGCTGCGGGTTGGGGCTCAGTCCTCGCCGAGGATGCCGTAGACCTCGCGCCGGGCGTTGTTGAGAATTTCGACGATGCGCTGCTGCTGCTCGGCGGTGGCGGTGTGCGCGGACTGCGCGACCGCGCCGAACAATTGGCCGACGGCGGCCCGCAGGTTCATCTGACCCGGGTCGGCGCCTTCGGCGATCTCGTCCCACGGCGGGGTCTCGATCTTCTCGGCCGCCGCGCGGCCCTCGTCGGTGAGCTCGAACAGCTTCTTGCTGCCTTCGCTCTCGCTGGCGGTGATCAGCCCCTCGTCGGTCAGCAGCTGCAGCGTCGGATAGACCGAGCCGGGGCTCGGCTTCCAGAGCCCGTTGCTGCGTTCGGCGATCTGCTGGATCATCTCGTAGCCGTGCATCGGCCGCTCGGCCAGCAGCGCCAGGATGGCCGCGCGGACGTCGCCGCGCTTACCGCGGCCGGGGCCGCCACGGCGCCATCCGCCGCGCCGGCCGCCCGGACCGAAGCCGAATCCCGGGCCGAACCCCGGGCCGAACCCGGGTCCGAAGCCGGGGCCGAAACCCGGGCCGAATCCGTGGTCACCCGCCTGGTCGCGGAGGTTTTCGATGAATTCGCGCCGGGCCTGCCGGCGGGCGCCGTGCAGGGCGCGCCGTTGCACCGGGCCGGGGGCGAAGCCGAATCCACCGGCGAACGGTCCGTTGGGGGGTGTGAATGGGTTGCTCATGGTCGTAGTCCTCACGTTCTTGGGGGAAGCGCGCGATCTGCGCGCTTACGGAATATCACGATATATCGGAAACTATCGCGATGCAACGTCTGGTCGGCGGCAACCGCGGCGCGCCGCCGCCGCGATGGCCTTGACCTGCGCCGACGCGTTTCCGGCTGTGACGGCCGGGGCGGTTTGCGCCGCGCAGGCGGCGGGTAGGAACTTTGGGATGAACGCCGATAACTCCAACCTGGCGGTGGGCAGCGGGACCGCCGCGACCGGCCCCGGGCAGGGTGACAGCGGTCGCGGAAGTGGTAGCCGCAACGTGTGGCCGTGGGTCAACTGGGCGCTGGCGCTGGCCACCGTGCCCGCCGCGGCCATCGTGATGCTGTTCGCGCTCGGCGCGGTGATGAGTACCGCCGGCTGCGCCGACCGCAGTTGCCCCAACCTGGGCCGCGGCGGCATCGATTTCGGGGTTGCGTTCTACGGCGCACCCGCGGTCGCCGTCGTGGTGATCGTCATCTCACTGTTCACCGCGAAGCGCCGCGGCGGCATCGCCGTTCCGCTGTTCGGGTGGGCGCTGCTGATCGCCGACGTCGCACTCATGGCGCTCAGCGTCTCCGGTTAGCCGCCGTCAGCCCGGGGGCGCAAAACCGCCCGGCGCGGGATTGGGGGGCGCCTGCGCGGGGGGCGCCTGCGCGGGTGGCGCCTGCGCGGGTGGCGCCTGCTCCGGCCACGGGACCGCCTGCGGTTGCGGCCAGGATGGCCACGGCGCGGGGCCCGGCGGCATGGCGGGCCGAAGCCGGGCCAGCTCGCGGCGGTGCCGTTCGGCGAGCACGGCCGCGAGCACGAGCTCCGGCGGGGCGCCGGGCGGAGGCGGCGGGGCGACGCGGGACATCACGTCGCCGGCGATGCGATATGCCATCTGCTGGCGTAACTGCCGATCGAGTTGTGTTGCGCGCGAGAGGAATTGGCGCGCGACCTCGGCTTGCCCGGCGGATAGCCCGGACAGCTGCAGCGACGAGGCCCACCAGGCCAGCGCGGGTGGCATCACCGGCGGGGGACCCAGCCGGGGCCCGCGTTCGTTGACGACGATGGTGCCGGCGAAGATGTCGCCGACCCGCTTGGCCTTGGGCGACAGCAGGCTACAGATGACGGCGGGACTCCCGAACAGCATCCAGATCTCCACCACCGACGCGAGCGCCCGAAACAGGGCCTGCCGGAAGCGTTCTGGGCCGCCGTCGTCGGACACCACCCGCAGCCCCATCGCGATCTTGCCCACCGAGCGTCCGCGCGTTGCCGTTTCGAGCACCACGGGGTAACCGACGATCACCACCACCGTGAAGATCAGCAGCACCGCGGTGCTCAGCGCCGGGTCGAACTCGGTCAGCGTGGCGGCCCACAACATCAGCCCGAGGACGTAGCAGACGACGAGCACGGCGATATCGATCAGCGCGCTCAGCGTCCGCACCGGCAACTGGGCGATCTGTACATCGAGCACGACGGCGTCGCCGGTCACCACCTCCGACATAACACCGAACGGTACAGGGCGATTAGGCTGCGCAGGGTGGACGTCGACGCATTCGTGCTGGCCCATCGCGGTACCTGGGACCGCCTCGATCGGTTGGTCGGCAGGCGTCGCTCGCTGACCGGTGCCGAGGTCGACGAACTCGTCGAGCTGTACCAGCGGGTGTCCACCCACCTGTCGATGCTGCGCTCGGCCTCCTCGGACTCGCTGCTGATCGGTCGGCTCTCCAGCCTGGTTGCGCGCGCCCGATCCGTGGTGACCGGCGCCCACGCGCCGTTGACCCGCACCTTCACGCGGTTTTGGACGGTGTCCTTCCCGGTGGTCGCGTACCGGTCCTGGCGGTGGTGGCTGGGCACCGCGGTGGCCTTCTACGCCGTGGTCGTCGTCATCGCGTTCTGGGTGGCCGGCAGTCCCGAGGTGCAGTCGGTCGTCGGAACGCCAAGCGACATCGAGCAATTGGTCAACCACGACATCGCCTCCTACTACAGCGAACACCCCGCCGCGGCGTTCGCCCTGCAGATCTGGGTGAACAACTCCTGGGTGGCCGCGCAATGCATCGCGTTGGCCGTCCTGTTGGGGCTGCCGATCCCGATCGTGCTGTTCCAGAACGCCGCCAATCTGGGATTGATCTCCGGGCTGATGTTCCAGGCCGGCAAGGGCGGCCTGCTGCTGGGGCTGCTGCTGCCGCACGGGCTGCTGGAGCTGACGGCGGTGTTTTTGGCGGGGGCGGCGGGGATGCGGCTGGGCTGGTCGGTGATTTCGCCCGGCGACCGGCCCCGCGGACAGGTGCTGGCCGAACAGGGCCGCGCCGTCGTGTCGGTGGCGATCGGGCTGGTGGGCGTCCTTCTGGTCTCGGGGTTGATCGAGGCGCTGGTGACACCTTCGCCGCTGCCCACCTTCGTTCGGGTCGGCATCGGGATCGTCGCCGAGGCGGCGTTTTTGTTCTACATCGTGTACTTCGGTCGCCGCGCGGCCAGGGCCGGTGAGACCGGCGACATCGAAGACGCGCCCGACGTGATCCCCACGGGCTGAAGCGGTTACAACCGCCCGGTGGCCTTCATCGCCAGATAGCGGTCCGCCAGGGCGGGCGCGAGCTCGGTGGGTGGGGCGTCGACGACCTCCACCCCACCGCGGCGCAGCCGCGTGGCTATCGCGCGGCGGTCGTTGCGCGACCGTTCGGCGGCCGCGGCGTCGTACACGGCGGCGGGATCCGAGCGCCCGGCGGCCATCTGGTCTACCCGCGGGTCGGCGACCGCGGCCACCATCAGGTGGTGTTTTGCCGACAGCTGCGGCAGCACCGGCAGTAACCCCTCGTCCAGCGCGGTCGCGTTCAGGTCGGTCAGCAGCACCACCAGCGAGCGCCGGCGCGCCCGCCGCGAAATGGCGGAAACCATTGCGGTCCAATCGGGTTCGAGCAGCGCGGGTTGCAGGGGGGCCATCGCTTCGACGAGCTGGGCGAGTAGTTCGGTGCGCGAGGCGCCGAACACGCCGGCCCGGGTGACCCGGTCGTGGGCGAGGAAGTCGACGTGGTCGCCGGCCCGCGACGCGAGCGCCGCCAGCAGCAGGGCGGCATCCATCGACCAGTCCAGCCGGGGCCAGCCCGCGGGGTCGGAGGCGGTCGGGTCGACGCCGACGCGGCCCGCGGCGGTGCGGCCCGTGTCGAGCACGATCACCACGCGCCGGTCGCGTTCGGGTCGCCAGGTGCGGACGACGACGTCGGCGCGGCGCGCGGTGGCGCGCCAGTCGATCGACCGCACGTCGTCCCCGACGACATACTCGCGCAGCGAGTCGAATTCGGTGCCCTGCCCGCGGATCAGCGTCGGCAGCAGGCCGTCGATCTCGCGCAGTTTGGCCAGCCGCGCGGGCAGGTGCTTGCGGGACAGGAAGGGCGGCAGCACCCGCAGCAGGCCCGGAACCGCTTGCGAGCTCTGCCGTCCCGCCAGCCCCAGTGGGCCGATGGACCGGGCGGTGACCACCTTCGCGCGCTGCTCGCCGCGGCGGACGGGGCGCAGCCGGGACTGGACGTGCTGGTGCTGCCCCGCCGGGATGTGCACGGGGTGGATGCGGGGCTGCGCGCCGGCGCTGGGCGGCCAGGCGTCGCGAACCTGGCCGCGAAACCGCCGCCGGCCGTCATTGTGGATCAACAGCCCGACGTCCACCTGCTGGGCGAGCCGGGCGGAGCGGTCCGGGGACCGGATGTAGCGCAGTTTGCGGGTGCTGGCCGCCAGCGCGACGTCCGCGGCCACCGCGATCGCCAGCGTGACGAACAGAACGCCGAAAGTCCTTGCCGGCCAGGGCGACAGCGCGATGGGCAGGACGCACATCAGCGCGACCAGGCCGGTGCGTCCGGTCAGGATCACTAGCGCGGCACCGGAACCGACGCCAATATTCCGTCGAGCACGCCGTCGGGGGTGGCCCCTTCCAGCTCGGCCTCGGGGCGCAGCATCACCCGGTGCCGCAACGTCGGCCGGGCCATCGCCTTGACGTCGTCTGGGGTGACGTAGTTGCGGCCGGACAGCCACGCCCAGGACCGGGCCGTGGCCAACAGCGCGGTCGCCCCGCGCGGCGACACGCCCAGCTGCAGCGCGGGCGACGAGCGGGTGGCCCCGACGATGTCGACGATGTAGCCCAGCACCTCGTCGGCGACCAGCACCTGCCGCACCGCGTCGCGCCCGGCGGACAGCTCGGTGGGCCCGGCCACCGGCTTGATCGCCGACAGGTCGCGGGGGTCGAAGCCCTGGGCGTGCCGCCCGAGGATGGCGATCTCCGAATCACGGGGCGGCAGAGTCACATTCAATTTCAGCAGGAAGCGATCCAGCTGTGCCTCGGGCAGCTGGTAGGTGCCCTCGTACTCGACGGGGTTCTGCGTCGCGGCGACGATGAACGGGTCGGGCAGCGGCTGCGGCACCCCGTCCACGCTGACCTGACGCTCTTCCATCGCCTCGAGCAGCGCGGCCTGGGTTTTCGGCGGGGTCCGGTTGATCTCGTCGGCCAACAGCAGGTTGGTGAACACGGGCCCGGGCCGGAACGCGAACGCGGCGGTCCGCGCGTCGTAAACCAGTGAGCCCGTGACGTCGCCGGGCATCAGGTCGGGGGTGAACTGCACGCGCTTGAACTCCAATTGCAGCGCGGCGGCCAGCGCCCGCACCAGCAGCGTCTTCGCCACTCCCGGAACGCCTTCCAGCAGCACGTGGCCGCGGCAGAGCAGCGCGATCACCAGGCCGCTGACCACCCCCTCCTGTCCGACGACGGCCTTGGCAAGCTCACCGCGCAACGCCAGCAGCGCATCTCGCGCCGCCTCGGCGGTGGGGGTCTGGGCGGGGGAAGGAGACTGTGTCACGTCCGTGTGACCTGCCTTTCGATGTCGTCAAGCGCACGGGCAAGTTGTAGCAAATCGTGGTCCGTCGCCGGGGGTGGCCCGAACAGCTGGTAGGAAACGAATGCGGGATCGGCCCCGCTGCGGCCGGCCACCGCGGCCGCCACCGCGGGCGCCGACGCCCCGAGATTCAGGCCCAGCCGGGGCAGCAGCCGCTGCAATGTGGCGGTGCGCAGCGCCGCGGCGGCGCGATCGCGGGCGCGGCGCGAACGGTACAGCCGACCGCGGCCCTCGACGGTCTCCGACGCGCGCACGACGACGGGCAGCTCCTCGGCGACCAGCGGGCCGGGCCGCCGGCCCCGCCACAGCGCGACCAGCAGCACCACCAGGCAGAGCTGCCAGACGATCCACGTGACGTTCGCCGGGATGAGGTCGGAAATCGAACCGGGTGGCGGTGATTCACCCTCGATCCGGTGCGGTGCGTACCAGACCAGCCGCGGCCGCGCGCCCGCGAGGTTCATCGCCAGGGCGGCGTTGCCGGCCTCCAACAGCGCGCCGTTGGTCAGGAAGTCGGTGCTGCCGACCGCGGTGACGGTTCGGCCGCCGTCGCGGAAGCGGATCAGCGCGCCGCCGTAACAACGGGTCATCGCCCGGCCGTCGGTGGCGTGGTAGGTGTCGCTGGGCCCGAATCGGACCGGCCCGGCCCGGATGGCCTCGCGCAGCGTGCAATCGGGGTCGGAGTCGAACTTGTCGGCGGCCGAGACGCGCACGCCGGGCAGCAGTGCCTCGCGGGTGCGCGCCGTCGGTTCCACCAGCAGCAGGTCGCCGGGCGCCTTCGCCAGCCGATCCAGTAGCGGGTCGGTCAGATACTGGCTCTGGGCCACGAGGATCAGCGCGTCGGGGCGCGCCGCCCGTTCGACGTCGGCGGTGCTGCCGGCGACCACGACGTCGACGCCGCCGTCGCGCAGGAGCGCCACCAGCGCATGGGTGCCGTCGGGACTCGTCGACGCCGGATCCATCCGCGGGCCGGGCCGCGGGGCGGTCAGGTAGGCATCGACGCCGGCGATGACGGCGAGGACGATCAGCGTGAGGACCACCCAGCGGCCGGATCGCCAGCGCTGCACCGCCGTTGAGGCGGTGGGTTCGCGACGGCCGATGGTGGCCATCACCGCACCCGCGCCCACGAGTCGGGCGTGGCGGTGTGCCCCGGTGCGCCGGGCCCGGCCGCCGAGCGGAACCGCAGGTGATCGTCGAGGTCGGCGATCATCTGGTATGCGCCCTGCGTCCCGGGTCGCTCTCCGTAGGTGACGTCATTGAAAGCCGTTGCCGCCCCGGATAGTTCACCGGCAAGATGGGGCAATGCGGCGCCCGCGTCGGAGGCCAGTTCGTTGGCGGTACGGCCCGGCGCCGGGTTGAGGACGCCGGTCTCCTCGAGCTGGCGGGCGACCGCGCGCAGCCGGTGCCGGATCGCCGCGGCCCAGTCACCTTGTGCCGCATAGTTTTCGGCGGTCGCGCGATGCTGGGCCGCGGTGAGCTGCGCGGCTTCGAACAGCTGATAGTCGCCGCCGCGGTTGGTGCGCATCGTGCGCCGCCCGACATAAACGGCGGCCACCAGCGCGATCCCCAGCAGGATGAAAAGCACCGTGGCCGTGAGCCATCCGCCCGGCAGGTGGGCGGTCTTCTGCAGCAGCCGGTAAAGCACCTCGTTCAGCCATTCGGCCACCTGTTGGCCCACCGAGCCCTTCGCGTAGATCGGCTTGTTGAGTTCGTCCTGGGCGGCCTGATGGGCGGCATCGTGGTCGATGTCGATGGAGGGCACCGTGTCACTCGTCCTCAGACCGGCCGGGTCAGCCAGAGGTCGTCGGTGGAGGCGGCCGCGTACGGTCCGCCGGCCGCGCCGGTCTGCAGCACCAGGTCGAAGGCCTCCGCGCGCATGCGGCGGTCGGTGTAGAGCAGCGCGATGACGCCGGCATTGAAAGGCGCGGTGATGATCTCGCCGATCGCCGCGCCCACCGACGCGATCGCCGTGCTCACCACGAAACCCGCGGTGGACGTGCTGACCATGAAGATCTGGCTGGCGATGTTGAACGGCACCGCGACCGCGCCGGCGATGACGGATGTCACCAGCAGGGTCAGCACCCGGATGCCCAGCACCCGCCAGAAGCCGTTGCGGACCAACGCGAACGATCGGGTGATGGCGTCGAGGACCGGTAGCCGTTCCAGCACGATCAGCACGGGCGCGAACAACACCAGCGTGTACAGGCACACCACCAACGCGATCACGGCGAGCGCGAGTGGCAGCCCCAGGATGATCACCGCCGCGGTGCTGCCGATCGCCGCCAGCACGGCGACGATCACCGCCACCAGGCCCGCGACCACCGCCAATGCGGCGCCTTCCAGCACGGCCAGACCGAACAACGGCAGCAGCCGGCCCCGGATTTTGGCCCAGGTCTCCCCGATGGTGATCGGCGACCCGAACACCGCCCGCCCGACGATGACGGTGAGCATGCCCGACAGCAGCATGCCGCCCAGCCAGGCGACCACCACGCCGGCACCCATCGACGTGAACCAGGCGCCGATCACTCCAGTGGTCAGCTCCTTGCCGTGGCCGCTCGAAAACCGGCCGTAGGCCGCCAACGGCCCGAAGACGGCCACCTTCGTGACGATCTGGATGATCACCACCACGATGGCGGTCAGCCCCAGCGTCGCCTTGGGGTTGGCGCGGACGTAGCCGACCGCGCCGTTGAAGATGTCACCCAAGGTCAGCGGTCGCAGCGGGATGATGCCGGGCTTGACCGCTCCCGGAACCAGTTGCGGCGGACCGTAACCCGGCGGCGGACCATAGCCCGGCGGGGGGCCATAGCCCGGCGGGGGGCCGTAGCCGGGCTATGGCC
>NZ_LZJX01000062.1:0-29215 GCF_001667595.1 Mycobacterium sp. E2989
CCGGGGCGGGCCGTACCTGGCGCGCGGGGCCCAAGACCTGGTGCCCACCGCGCAGCTGCTGGACACCTACAGCCCGGAGCTCTTCTGCACGGTGCGCAACTACCACGACATCGAGCCGAAGGCGTCCTCGTTCCTGGGCGGCAACGGCTACTCGCTGGTCGCCCACACCGAGGCGCTGTCCGGGTTGGGGTTGCTGGCCAACCCGGTGTCGGCGGTGGCGGCCCTCGCCAGCCTGTTCGGCGGGCTCGCCGGGGTGGTCGGCGGAGCGCCCAACCCGTACACCTATCCGGAGAACCTGCCGCGGGTGAACGCGCGCGGCGGGCCGGGAGGTGCCCCGGGTTGCTGGCAGCAGATCACCCACGACCTCTGGCCCGCACCGGAATTGGTGATAGACAGCGGCAACAGCATCGCGCCGTACAACCACGTCGACACCGGATCGCCGTATGCGATCGAGTACGTCTGGGGCCGCCAAGTAGGGGATAACACGATCAACCCATGAAAATCTCCGGAACCATCGTCAAGCTCAGCATCTTCTCGTTGGTGCTGCTGATCTTCACTGTGATGATCGTCGTCGTCTTCGGTCAGATGCGCTTCGACAGCACGCAGTCGTACTCGGCCGAGTTCGCCAACGCCAGCGGCCTGCGGGCGGGCCAGTTCGTCCGCGCCTCCGGCGTGGAGATCGGCAAGGTCGACACAGTCGAGCTGGCCGACGGCGGCAAGCGGGCGCGGGTGAAGTTCAACGTCGACCGCTCGGTGCCGCTGTATCAGTCGACGACCGCGCAGATCCGCTACCTCGACCTGATCGGCAACCGCTACCTGGAGCTCAAGCGCGGCGAGGGCGAGGGCGCCCAGAAGGTGCTGCCGCCGGGCGGGTTCATCCCGATGTCGCGCACCTCGCCGGCGCTGGACCTGGACGCCCTGATCGGCGGGTTCAAACCGCTGTTCCGGGCGCTGGACCCGCAGAAGGTGAACACCATCGCGACGGCCCTGATCACGGTGTTCCAGGGCCAGGGCGGCACCATCAACGACATCCTCGACCAAACCGCGCAGCTGACCAACCAGCTCGGTGAGCGCGACCAGGCGATCGGCGAGGTCATCAAGAACCTGAACATCGTGCTGGACACCACGGTTCGCCACCGCCAGCAGTTCGACCAGACCGTCAACAACCTCGAGGTGCTGATCACCGGGCTGAAGGACCACGGGGACCAGTTGGCGGGCGGGACCGCGCACATCAGCAACGCCGCCGGGACGGTCGCCGACCTGCTCGCCGAGGACCGCGGCCTGCTGCACAGCACTCTCAACTATCTGGACGCCATCCAACAGCCGCTCATCGACCAGCGCGACCAGCTGAACGACTACCTCAAGAAGGTGCCCACCGCCTTGAACATGATCGGGCGCGCCATCGGTTCCTACGGCGACTTCGTGAACTTCTACGCCTGCGACATCACGCTCAAGATCAACGGTTTGCAGGCCGGCGGCCCGGTCCGCACGGTCCGGCTATTCCAACAGCCGACGGGTAGGTGCACGCCGCAATGAGAACACTGGAGCCACCCAACCGGGTTCGCATCGGGTTGATGGGCATCATCGTGACGCTGCTCGTCATCGGCGTCGGCCAAAGCTTCACCAGCGTGCCCATGCTGATGGCCAAGCCGCACTACTACGGCCAGTTCAGCGACACCGGGGGCGTCGGCGTCGGCGACAAGGTGCGCATCGCCGGCGTGGACGTCGGCAAGGTCGAGGCCATCAACATCGAGAACGATCACATCCTGGTCAAGTTCAACCTCGGCACCGCGACCATCGGCACGGAGAGCCGCCTGGCGATCAAGACCGACACGATCCTGGGCAAGAAGATCCTCGAGGTCGAGAACCGGGGCACCAAGCAACTGCGGCCCGGGGACTCGTTGCCGATTGGCCAAAGCACCACGCCCTATCAGATCTACGACGCGTTCTTCGACGTCACCAAGGCCGCGCAGGGTTGGAACATCGACACGGTCAAAGAATCGCTGCACGTGCTGTCGCAGACCATCGACCAGACCTACCCGCACCTGAGCGCGGCGCTGGACGGCGTGGCCAAGTTCTCCGACACGATCGGCAAGCGCGACGAGCAGGTCAAGCATCTGCTCGCCCAGGCCAACCAGGTGGCCAGCATCCTTGGTGACCGCAGCGACCAGATCGACCGCCTGCTGGTCAACACCAAGACGCTGCTGGTCGCCTTCAACGAACGCGGCCAGGCCATCAACGCGCTGCTGTCGAACGTCGCCGCCTTCTCCGAACAGGTCAAGGGATTCATCAACGACAACCCCAACCTGAACCACGTCCTCGAGCAGCTGCGCACCGTGAGCGACATCCTCAAGGAGCGCAAGGACGACGTCGCCGCGGGCCTCACCGAGGTCGGCAAGTTCTTGCCGTCGCTGAACGAGGCGATCGCGTCGGGACCGTTCTTCAAGGTGGTCCTGCACAACCTCGCGCTCTACCAGATCATCCAGCCGTGGGTGGACGCCGCCTTCAAGAAGCGCGGCATCGACCCGGAGAACTTCTGGCGCAGTGCCGGCCTGCCCGAGTTCCGGTGGCCCGACCCCAACGGCACCCGACTCCCCAACGGCGCGCCGCCGCCCGCACCCCCGGTGCTGGAGGGCACGCCGGAGCACCCCGGCCCGGCCGTCCCACCCGGATCGCCGTGCTCGTACACGCCGGCCAACCCGGGCGGCAACGTCACCGTCGGCGACGAGGGGCTGCCGCGGCCGTGGAACCCGCTGCCGTGCGCCGGTGGCGGCATCGGACCGTTCGGCGGCCCGGGCTTCCCCGCGCCGGTCGACGTGATGACCTCCCCGCCGAACCCGGGCGGCCTGCCGCCGACCCCGGGCATCCCGATCGCCGGGCGCCCGGGCGACCCGCCGCCGGACGTTCCGGGGACGCCCGTGCCGCTGCCCGCGCAGGCACCGCCGGGCGCGCGCACCGAAAACCTGGCGCCCGCCGGACCGACGCCGCCACCGTCGACGTTCGCGCCTGGTTTCCCGCCGGGGCCGGCCGCGCCACCCGGACCTGGTAACCAATTGCCCGCGCCGTTCATCAACCCGGGCGGAACCGGCGGCAGCGGCGCTGCGGGGGGAGGTAGCCAGAATTGAGCACCGCCTTTGACATCCGCAACATCCGGCTGCCGAAGATGACCCGCGCGACGGTGATCATCGGCTCGCTGGTGATCGTGCTCGCCCTCGTCGTCGGATTCGTCGGCTGGAAGCTGTACGAGAAGATGACCAACAACACCGTGGTGGCCTACTTCCCGGCGGCCAACGCCCTGTACCCGGGCGACAAGGTCCAGATCATGGGGTTGCGGGTGGGCGCGATCGACAAGATCGAGCCGGCCGGCGACAAGATGAAGGTCACCTTCCACTACCAGAACAAGTACCGGGTGCCCGCGAACGCCAACGCGGTGATCCTGAACCCGACGCTGGTGGCGTCGCGGGCGATCCAGCTGGAGCCGCCGTACAAGGGCGGGCCGGTGCTGTCGGACAACGCGGTGATCCCCGAGGAGCGCACCCAGGTCCCGGTGGAGTGGGACCAGCTGCGCAACAGCATCACCAACATCATTTCCAAGCTGGGGCCGACGCCGGAGCAGCCGACGGGCCCGTTCGGTGAGGTCATCGAGTCCTACGCCAACGGGTTGGCCGGCAAGGGCAAAGAGATCAACACGACGCTGAGCAACCTCTCGCAGGCGTTGAACGCGCTGAACGAGGGCCGCGGCGACTTCTTCGCGGTAGTCAAGAGCCTGGCGCTGTTCGTCAACGCGTTGCACAAGGACGACCAGCAGTTCGTCGCGCTGAACCAGAACCTGGCGGACTTCACCACCCGGCTGGCGCACAACGACAGTGACCTGTCGAACGCGATCGAGCAGTTCGACGGGTTGCTGTCCACGGTCCGGCCGTTCCTGGACAAGAACCGCGAGGTTCTGACCTACGACATCAACAACCTGGCGACCGTGACGAACACGATCCTGCAGCCGGATCCGCTGAACGGGTTGGAGACCGCGCTGCACGTGTTGCCCACGGCGGCGGCGAACATCAACCAGATCTATCACCCGTCGCACGGTTCCGTGGTCGCCATCCCGGCGATCACCAACTTCGCCAACCCGATGCAGTTCATCTGCAGCTCGATCCAGGCGGGCAGCCGGCTCGGTTACCAAGAGTCGGCGGAACTGTGCGCGCAGTACCTGGCGCCGATCCTCGACGCCATCAAGTTCAACTACCTGCCGTTCGGGGCGAACCTGTTCAGCACGGCCGAGACCCTGCCCAAGGAAGTGGCGTATTCGGAAGATCGGCTGCACCCGCCGAACGGATACAAGGACACCACCGTCCCGGGTATCTGGGTTCCGGACACCCCGACGTCGCACCGCAACACCCAGCCCGGCTGGATCGTCGCGCCCGGGATGCAGGGGCAGCAGGTCGGGCCGATCACCGCGGGTCTGATGACCCCGGACTCGCTGGCCGAGCTCATGGGAGGCCCCAACATCGCGCCCGTGCAATCGAACCTGCAGACGCCGCCGGGACCGCCGAATGCCTATGACGAGAACCCGATCGTGCCGCCCATCGGTTTGAACGCGCCGGTTCCGATCCAGCCGCCGCCACCCGGGCCGAACGTGGCCCCGGGCCCGGTCGCCCCGACGCCGGCGTCGATCGCCGCGCCCGCGCCGAACGCCGGTGGGCCCCCGGTACCGGCTGACATCGGGGGTGGCCAGTAATGAGCGCGCTTCGACTGATTCGCCGCGGGGCCTGGCAGGCGCTGGTGCTGTTGGTGGCCGCGCTGGTGTTGAGTTCGTGCGGCTGGCGCGGGATCTCCAACGTCGCGATCCCGGGCGGTCCGGGCAGCGGCTCGGGCGCCATGACGATCTACGTCCAGGTGCCCGACACCCTGGCGATCAACGGCAACAGCAAGGTGATGGTCGCCGACGTGTTCGTCGGGTCGATCAAGTCCATTCAGCTGAAGAACTGGGTCGCCACCCTGACGCTGGGCGTCGACAAGAACACCAAGCTGCCGAAGAACGCGATCGCCAAGATCGGCCAGACCTCGCTGCTGGGTTCCCAGCACGTCGAGCTCGCCGCGCCGCCGAACCCGTCGCAGGAGATGCTCAAGGACGGCGACACGATCCCGCTGAAGAACTCGTCGGCGTACCCGACCACCGAGCAGACGCTGGCCAGCCTGTCGCTGATCCTGCGCGGCGGCGGCATCCCCAACCTGGAGGTGCTGCAGAACGAGGTCTACAACATCTTCAACGGGCGGGGCGATCAGATCCGGTCCTTCCTCGGCAAGCTGGACACCTTCACCAACCAGCTCAATCAGCAGCGCGATGACATCACGCACGCGATCGACTCGACCAACCGGCTGCTCACCTACGTAGGTGCGCGGGCCGACGTCCTCGACCGGGTGCTCACCGACATCCCGCCGCTGGTCAAGCACTTCGCCGACACCAAGAACCTGCTGATCAACGCCGTCGACGCGGTGGGACGGCTCAGCCAGGCCGCCGACCAGTACCTGTCGGAGGCGCGCGGGCCGCTGCACACCGACCTGCAGGCGCTGCAATGCCCGTTGAAGGAGTTGGGCCGCGCCTCGCCGTACCTGATCGGTGCGCTGAAGCTGATCCTGACGCAGCCGTTCGACATCGACACGGTGCCGAAGATCTTCCGCGGTGACTACATCAACATCTCGCTGACGCTCGACGTGACGTACAGCTCCGTGGACAACGCGTTCCTCACCGGCACCGGATTGTCGGGGGCGCTGCGCGCGCTCGAGCAGTCGTTCGGGCGTGACCCCGAGACGATGATTCCGGACGTGCGCTACACGCCGAACCCGAACGACGCGCCCGGTGGGCCACTGGTGGAAAGGGGGGACAGGAATTGCTGACTCCCTTTGTCCGGCGCCAGCTGATCGCGTTCGGGATCATCACGGTGATCGCGCTGTCGGTGCTCGGCGTCTACTACCTGCAGATTCCGAGCCTGGTGGGAATCGGTCGATACACGCTGAAGGCCGACCTGCCCGCGTCGGGTGGCCTGTACCCGACGGCGAACGTGACCTATCGAGGCATCACCATCGGCAAGGTCACCGACGTCGAGCCGACGGAGCGCGGCGCCCAGGCGACGATGAGCATCGACAGCCGGTACAAGATCCCCATCGACGCGACGGCCAACGTGCACTCGGTGTCGGCGGTCGGTGAGCAGTACCTGGACCTCGAGTCGACCGGTAATCCGGGCAAGTTCCTGTCGGAGGGCCAGACGATCACGAAGGGGACGGTGCCCGCCGAGATCGGGCCGGCGTTGGACACGGCCAACCGCGGGCTGGCCGTGCTGCCCAAGGACAAGATCGCCCAATTGCTCGACGAGACGGCCCAATCCGTGGGCGGGCTGGGTCCCGCCCTGCAGCGGTTGGTCGACTCGACCCAGGCGATCGTCGGGGACTTCAAGACCAACATCAACGACGTCAACGACATCATCCAGAACTCGGGCCCGGTGCTGGACAGCCAGGTCAAGTCCGGTGACGCCATCGAACGTTGGGCCCGCAACCTGAACAGGCTGGGCGCGCAGTCCGCGCAGGAAGACCAGCACGTCAAGAGCATCCTGCGCCAGGCGGCGCCGACGGCCGACCAGGTCAACGACGTGTTCAACGACGTGCGGGACTCGCTGCCGCAGACGCTGGCGAACCTCGAGGTGGTCTTCGACCTGCTCAAGCGGTACCACACCGGCGTCGAGCAGGTGCTGGTGTTCCTGCCCCAGGGCGCGTCGATCGCCCAGACGGTGGCGGCGCCGTTCCCGAACATGGCGGCCCTGGACCTGGCGTTGTCGATCAACCAGCCGCCGCCCTGCCTCACCGGGTTCATCCCGGCGTCCGAGTGGCGGTCCCCGGCCGACACCAGCATCCAGCCGCTGCCGTCGGGCACCTATTGCAAGATCCCGATGGACACCCCGGCCAACAGCGTGCGCGGCTCGCGCAACATCCCGTGTACCGACATCGAGGGCAAGCGGGCGGCCACGCCGCGGGAGTGCCGTGACCCCAGGCCGTACGTGCCGGCGGGCACCAACCCCTGGTACGGCGACCCCAACCAGATCGTGACCTGCCCCGCGCCGGCCGCGCGCTGCGACCAGCCCGTGAAACCGGGCCAGGTGATCCCGGCGCCGTCGATCGACACCGGCCTGAACCCCGCCCCCTCCGACCGGGTGGCGGGGACGCCACCGCCGACCAGCGACCCCTTGTCGCGGCCGGGGTCGGGTACCGTGCAGTGCAACGGCCAGCAGCCCAACCCGTGTGTCTATACTCCCGGCGGGCCGCCCGCGGCGGTCTACAGTCCCCAAAGCGGTGAACTGGTAGGGCCAGACGGAGTTAAGTACTCCGTCGAAAACTCGGCCAGAACAGGAGACGACGGATGGAAGGAGATGCTGGCGCCAGCCGGCTGAACCCCCCACCGATGCCGAAGTTTCGTCGTCTGCGCGGACGGCGTCCGAAGAACCAGGACCCGGAGCCCACCGCCGAACCGGCCAACCCGGAAGTGACGGCCGAGGAGTCCGCCGAACCCTCGATCGAGCCGGCCGCGACGGTCGAGGAGCCCTCGGCCGAGGAGACCGCGCCGTCCGAAGAGACCACGGCGGAAGAAGAGGCGACGGCGGAGCCGTCGGAGCCCGAGGCCGCCGCCGAGGAAAGCGGCCCCGAGGCCGCCGCCGAGGAGCCGTCGGACGCGCAGGCCGGCCCGGACGGGGGCGTCGAGCGCCGTCCGTCGCGAATGGGTCGCGGCTGGCTGGCCGGCATTGCCGCGGTGCTCGTGCTCTGCGCCGCCGCCGTCGGCGCCGGCGGGTACTTCGCGCTGCGCTACCACCACGACAGCCAGGCGATCGCCCGCAACAACGCCGCGGCGCTCAAGGCGGCCGTCGAATGCGTTTCCGCGACCCAGGCGCCCGACACCAACGCGATGGCGGCGAGCGAGCAGAAGATCATCGACTGCGGCACAGACGCTTTCCGCTCGCAGGCCCTGCTCTACACCAGCATGCTCGTTCAGGCGTATCAGGCGGCCAACGTCCACGTCCAGGTGTCCGACATGCGGGCGGCGGTCGAGCGAAACAACCCCGACGGTTCGGTCGACGTGCTCGTCGCCGTTCGGGTCAAGGTCGCCAACGACCAGACGCAGAACGAAACCGGCTACCGCCTGCGGGTGAAAATGGCGATGGCCGAAGGGCAATACAAGATTGCCAAGCTCGACCAGGTGACGAAGTGACGGTGGTGGTCGAGAAGCCACCGGCCAAGGCCGTCCAGGAGTCCCCACGGAATGCCTTGGCGCCCTGGCATCTTCGCGCCGGTGCCCTGACCGTCGACGTGCTGCCGGGTGTTCTGGTCGTGGCGACGATGGCGTTGGTGTCGGTCAACGTGCGCCACCATCAGATCTGGTCGTGGGTGTGCATCTCGGCCGGCGGCGTGGCGATCCTGTTGATGTTGGCGAACCGGTCGTTGCTGCCGACCATCACCGGCTTCAGCGTGGGCAGGGCACTCTTCGGCATCGCGGTGGGGCGACGCGACGGCGAACCCATCGGGCCATGGGGACTGCTGCTGCGCGACCTGGCGCACCTGCTCGACACCCTGTCGGTGGTGGGATGGTTTTGGCCGCTGTGGGATTCGGACCGACGCACCTTCGCCGACATGCTGGTCGGCACCGAAGTGCGGCGTCACGAGCCGGCCGAGCCCGGGTTCCCCGTGCGGCGGTCGGCGGTGGCCGTGGTGCTGGGCGCGACCGCACTGTGCCTCGCCGGCGCGGCGATCAGCTATGCGGTGGTGTTCGGCCCGGACCGGGAGACCGACCATACGCGGGCGGAGCTCGGCACGCAGGGCCCGAAGATCGTCGCGCAGATGCTGACCTACGACCCCAAATCCCTGCACGACGATTTCGCGCGCGCCCTGGCGTTGACCACCGCCAAATACCGGCCCCAGCTGGCCGCCCAGCAGGACATGGTGCAGAAGGGCAACCCGGTCATCAACGAGTATCGAGTGACCGACAGCGCGATCCAGTCCGCGGCGCCGGACCGCGCGACCATGCTGATGTTCATGCAGGGCCAACGCGGGGCGGGGCCCGACCAGCGCTACATCTCCGCCACCGTGCGGGTGACGTTCGTGAAGGACGGCGGCCGCTGGCTGGTCGATGACCTCACGGTGCTGACCAAGCCCAAGCCGGGGGGCGGAAAATGAGCCCGCGCCGCAAGTTTCAGCCCGGTGAGGGACCGCTGCTGATCCCGAGTGCGGTGCCGCCGGGGCGGCCGTGGGGCCTGCCGTTGGCCAGCGCGGTCGCGGCGATCCTGATGGCGGCCGCCATCACGGTGTGCACGCTGATGCTGATCAACCATGAATCCCGCGAGCGCGCCGAGTCGAAGAATCGCGAGGTGCTCAGCTACGTGACCGGCTTCATGACGCAGTTCACCTCCATCGATCCATTCCACGCCAACGACTACGTGACGCGGGTGCTGGGCCAGGCGACCGGCGACTTCGCCAAGGAGTACCGCGACAAGGCGAACGAGATCTTGCTACAGGTGGCCCGGGCCGAACCGGCCACCGGCACCGTCCTGGACGCCGGGGTGGAGCGCTGGAACGACGACGGCAGCGCGACCGTGATCGTAGCCACCGCGGTCAGCAGCAAATCCCCTGACGGCAAACAGGTTTGGGAGAACGCCAATCGGTGGACGGCGACCGCCACGCAGGAAGGAAATCAGTGGAAGATCAGCAACCTGCAACAGGTGATCTGACCGCCGACGCGGGCACCGACGCCTCCGGGGAGGCGGCGGCCGAGGAGCGCGCGGACTCGCCGGCCGGCGACGAAACCGCTTCCGCCGCCGAGGAATCCGAGGCCGGCGACGCCGAGGCGAAGCCCGCGGGCCGCAAGCGGCGCAAATGGCTGGCCGGCAAGCGGCTGGCCATCACGGTCGTGGTGGCCGCCGCGGTGTTCGTCGGTTCGGCCGCGTTCGCCGGCGCGACGGTACAGCCGTATCTGAGCGATCGTGCCGCCGCCGCAACGAAACTCAAAGTGGCGCGCACCGCGGCCAGCGCCATCACCACGCTGTGGACCTACACGCCCGAGAACATGGACACCCTCGCGGACCGGGCGTCGGGCTACCTCAGCGGCGATTTCGAGGCGCAGTACCGCAAGTTCGTCGACGCCATCGTGGCCCCCAACAAGCAGGCCAAGATCACCAACCACACCGAGGTCACCGGAGCGGCGGTCGAATCGATCGACGACGCCAACGCCGTCGTGATCGTGTACACCAACACGACGTCCACCAGCCCGTTGACCAAGAACGTGCCGTCGCTGAAGTACCTGTCCTACCGGCTGTTCCTGAAGCGCGCGCAGAACCGCTGGCTGGTGACCAGGATGACGACCATCACGTCGCTGGATTTGACGCCGCACGTCTAGCACGGTCTGCTGCGACCCATGGCGGTTACCTCCCCGGTGTCGGAGCGATCGACGGTCGCGGCGCTGTTGTTGTTGACCTTCGCGACCGGGCTGGCGGACTCGATCAGCATCCTGGTGCTCGGCCACGTGTTCGTCGCCAACATGACCGGCAACGTGATCTTCCTGGGCTTTTGGCTGGCGCCGCGGACCAGCATCGACATGACCGCGGTCGTGGTGGCCCTGCCGACCTTCGTGTGCACCACGATCGTCAGCGGCCGCGTATCGCGGCATTTCGCGGACCGGACGCGGGACTGGATCACCACCGTATTGGCAACGGAGATCACCCTTTTGGTGACGCTGGCGATCCTGGGCGGCACGGGAGCCCTGCAGTACCACAGCAACACCAAGCTGATCATGATCGGCATCCTCGCGGTCACGTTCGGCCTGCAGCATTCGAGCGCCCGCCAGTTCGGCATCCAGGAACTGTCCACCACGGTGCTGACGTCGACGATCGTCAGCCTCGGCCTGGACAGCCGGCTCGCCGGCGGCTCGGGCGACCGTCAGGCGTTGCGCATCGGCGTCGTGCTGACGATGTGCGCCGGCGCCTTCCTGGGGGCGACGATGTCACGGTTCGTCGTCGCGCCGGTGTTCGCGGTGACGGCGGCCGTGGTGGCGGCCAGCCTGCTGATCTTCCGCTTCGGGCCGGCTAATTGAAGGCCAGCCAGCTCGGCAGCGCCCGTTCGTGCGAATCGCAGAGCACCTGCCGGGTGTCGCAGGATCCCCGCGGCGAGCCGGCGCCGGCCCACATGCCGCCGGTGTCGCGGCGCAGCACGATGGCCGACGACCCACCGCCGTCGAGCAGGATCGCGTTGTCGCTGCCCAGGCCGCGGAACAGGTCCTGCATGTTGTCCGGCGTGTAGCTGCCGCCCTCGAAGATGTACATCTCGTCTTTCTGCCTCGAGTACGCCAAAGCCGTTCGCGCGGCGCTGGGTCCGCCGTCGCGCAGCTGCCCGGTGTTGCCGGGTGCCAGCAGCCCGATGCCGGAGACCGCGACGAAGCGTTCGTTCTTGTTCAGCAGGTCCTCGACCACCGGAGTGGCGGAGTCGTAGTCGCTCTTGGTCTTCGGCCACACCACATACGGCGCGCCGCCGGACGGCAGGATCATCGTCGTCAGGACGCTCCAGCTTTCACCGCCGCCCGAGAGGCCCTGCTTGCCGGGATAGGCGACGGTGCCCGTGACGGCCTGGTTGGCGCGGCCCTGGCCGTGGGTGTTGTCCACGAAGGCGCCCAGCGGTGAGCTGCAGCCGGTCTGGCGCCACGAGCCGGCCTTCTGCCCCCGAACGTCGAAGAAGTTGGCGTTGATCGCGATCGTCGGTTGGCCCATCCGCTGCCACGCCTGAAGCGGCGCATAGAGTTCCGACGCCTGCCAGAGTCCCTCACCGGTGCGGGCACCGGGGTTGTTCTCGCAGCGCGCCTGATCGCCCTGGTGGGTGTCGACCAGCAGGTGCGGCGAGAGCCGTCCCGCGGCGTTCTTGATGATCATCAGGTGGCCGCCGTTGTTCATCTCGTACCAGCTGCCACCGGCGTTGAGCATGGGTGCGGGGTGGCCGGGCCCGAAGTTGTAGACCAGGTAGGAGCCCTTGGTGGTGTTGATGGCGTTGGCCAGCAGGGCGCGGCCGTCGGCGGCGTGCGCGACCGGCTGGCCCGCCGTGCTGGCCAGGGCGACGCAAGCGAGCACCGCGGTGCAGCCGGCCACCAGCCGGCGCAAGCTGGCGCGTCGGGTCAGCACGATCGCCCTTTCCGTCCTGAGCGGGATGCAACCTAAACATCATCTGTCACATCCGTCACACCGTCAATTTCTATAACGGGCGCATGACGGTCGGGCGGCGTTCGAATTACGTTTCGTCGCTTGCGCTTTCGGGCTCGGTCGGCTCGGCCTGTCCGTGCTTGCCGCCCTGGCGCGCCTTGTGCTGCGCCTGGTGTTCCATGGCGATCGCCATCTCGACCGCCCCGGGGATGCGGTGGAAACCCTTGCGGTCGTACAGGTGGGTGACGATGCCGCCCAGCAGCAGCCCGATGACCAGGCCCAGCGTCGTCATCAGGAGCGCCTGCGATATCCCGGTGTCGGCGTGCGCCTTGAAGTACAGCAGCGAGCGGGTGCCCAGGAAGACCTGGTGCATGGGCTCGAATTCGGCCAGCCAGCGGAAGAAGGGCGGTGTCGCCTCCAGCGGCACGGTGGCCCCGGCCGAGGGTAACCCGAGGATCACGAAGATCAGCATGCTGACCAGCAGCCCGCCCGTGCCCAGCACCGAGAGCAACGAACTGGACGTGATCCCCACCGCGGCGATCGCGAAGGCGCCGAACGCCCAGAGTTGCCAGCCGAGGTCGATCGGCATGCCGAGCCCGTGCGCGATCGCCAGGTAGACCGCGGACGTGAGCAGCCCCAGCAGGACCATGATGGCCCACTTGAGCAGCAGCGTCTGGAAGCGCGAGATTCGCACCTGCTCGGCGAAGCGATACACCGGCCCGAATTCGGCCGGAACGTAGCCAAGCAACGCGTCGACGAGGGTGCTGACCACGATGCTGCCGGTGAACCCCGCGAGCAGGAGCAGCAGCGCGTAGTAGAAGGCCGACAGCCCGTTGCCGGTGCCGTTGGGCAGCGGGCTGTACACGGTCGACTCGATCTCGATCGGCGTGGAAAGCCCCTCCTCCGCGGCCCCGGCGAGCGGGGCGCCGCCGGTCTGCGCCTTGACCTGTGCCAGAAGCCGTTCGCCCACTTCACCATTCGCCTGGCCCATCGCCATGTTGAGCGTCTGGGCGGCGATGCTGGAGCCGAGCGTGCCGGCCCGCGGGTTGGTCGAAATGGTGATCACGGGCCGTTCGGCGGGTCCGGGCTGCACCGCGCTGGCGCCCAGATCCCGCAGCTTCGACGAGAAGCTCGGCGGTATCAGCACCGAGCCGTACACATGGCCCGTGTCGAGCTGATGCTTGGCGGCGTCGCGTGTGAGCACGCGGACGTCGAACTGGTTCTTGTCCAGGCCGTTGACCAATCGACCGGTCAGTTCCGCGCCCGCCGGCCCCGCATCCTCGTTCACCACGGCGATGGGGAAGTGCCGCAGGTTGGTCATCGGGTTCAAGATGCCGCCGAGATAGAGCGCGCACAACGTCGACATCAGGGCCAGCGTGATGATCAGGGGCGCCGCCCAGAACCGCACGGTCCGGACCGCCTTGAAGTTCCGGTTCGGGTTGGGCGCCGCGTGCTGCGGCCGCGATTGAGACATGCCGGCTCCTGTCTGTCACGCACACTCTATGGGCTTGCGCCGCCCAGTTTCGCGTGCATCTCCCAGACCAACAGCTCCGACGACTCGGTCGCCGTGACCCGCGCGCCGCCGCCGTCGGTGAAGCGGACGGCATCGCCCTCGCGCAGCGCGCCGGCGCCCTCGCACTGGACCGCGCCCCGGGTGACGAATAGGTGCAGGAAGGGCGCGTCGGGCAGGCCGACCGCGTCGCCGGCCCCCAGCCGCGTGGCGTGCAGCGCGGCCTTGCGGTTGTGCAGGGCGATCGCCCCGTCGCGGCCGGCGATCCCCGAGGCGATCGTCACCAGTGTGCCGTCCAGCGCCCTGTCGTCGATCTGGTGCTGTTGGTAGCCCGGGCTGATGCCGGTCTCGTCGGGCACCACCCACATCTGTACGAAATGCACTGGCTCCGTGGACGAGTCGTTCTTCTCGGAGTGCAGGATCCCGCTGCCCGCCGACATGCGCTGGGCCAGGCCCGGATAGATCACGCCGCGATTGCCGATGGAGTCCTGATGTGCCAGTTGACCGCGCAGTACCCACGTGACGATTTCCATGTCGCGGTGCGGGTGGGTGTCGAATCCGGTTCCGGGCGCCACGATGTCGTCGTTGTTCACCAGCAGCAGTCCGTGGTGGGTGTTGAGAGGATCGTAGTGGTCGCCGAACGAGAACGAGTGCCGCGACGTCAGCCACGGCGTCCTGGTGACGGCCCGCGTCGCCGCACGCCGGACTTCCGCGTGGGCAGACATGCGTTCAGCCTAATCGGGGGTCAGGCCACCGTCGCGGCGAGCAGCCCCTGCGCGTGCCGAAGCGCGGCGTCGAGCTCCGGTAGGGTCAGCGCGTCCGAGCGCCCGAGGTGGATCTCGATCTGGTACTCGGGCTGGCCGTCCGGCCCGAAGATGGGCAGCACCACGAATTCGGCTGCGGCCAAACCGGTTTCGAGCTCAGCGGTGACCGACTGCAGCGTGACCATCGTCATCAGGGTGGTGAGCTGGCGGGTGACGCGCGCCGTGGGCTCCAGGGAGGCCAGCACCTCCGCCAGCCGGTTGTGCAGCGACTGGTGCGTGTCGTCGAACCGCCACGCGCCGTACCCGCGCTCGCGGATGTCGGCGAGCACCCGCTGGTGCTCCGCGATTTCCGCCCGGGTCAGCCGCGGGATCACCCCGTGCAGCCAGGCCCGGACGAAATCGTCGTCGCGCCAGGCCATCGCGACCAATCCGAACGGCGGGTCGATGGGGAAGCGCTGACCGACGGCGCGGCCGCCGTCGGTTCCGTGGCCGACCGCGTCGACGGTGGTCAGGTGCCGGCCGCCGATCTTCGACATCGAGCACCCCGCGCCGAGCGTCTCGTGCAGGAATTGCAGCGCATCGCGCCCCCGGTCCAGCAGCGGGAACTGCACCCGCAGCCCGTGTACCAGCCCGAACAGCCCGCTGCCCAACGCGTAGCGGCGATCTTCGCGGCGGGACACCCAGGCGCGCCCCTCGAGCTCGGCGAGCACCAGGGCGCAGGTGGAGGTGCTGATCGCGCAGCGCTTCGCCAGCTCGGCCGAGGTCAGTCCCGCACGGGAATCCGCAAGGGCGGCAAGCACATCCATCACGCGACCGGTGGGTGGCGATTTGCCGGTTGACGTATCGATATCCAGCTCCCTACGATCCGTCCAAATTATAACCATATACGTCCTAATATTAGGAGACATCAAGCCGTGATCAAGGTGGGAGTGTGGGGGCCGGGTTCGATGGGGGTGATCGCCCTGCGCGGCATCATCGACCACCCGGAATTGCAGCTGGTCGATCTGGTGGTGCACAGCGACGCCAAGGCGGGGCGCGACGCGGGTGAGCTGTGCGGCATCGCGCCGGTCGGGGTGGCGGCCACCCAGGACCCGGCGGCGCTGCTCGCCGGGGACGCCGACGCGGTGGTGTACGCCGCCGGGGCCAACCTGCGGCCGCTGGAGGCCGTCGAGGACATGGCCGCCATCCTGCGGGCCGGCAAGAACGTGGTGTCGTGCTCGGTGGTGCCGCTGGTGTTTCCCGACGGCTTGGGCCCGGCGGGTGCGACGCTCACCGACCCGCTGCGACGGGCCGCGCTCGACGGCGGTGCGTCGTTCTTCACCACGGGCATAGACTCCGGATTCGCCAATGACGTTCTGCCGCTGGCGCTTACCGGGGTATCGCGGGTCATCGACTCGGTGCGGGTGACCGAGATGTTCAACTACGCCACCTACCCGGACCGGGCCGCGGTCTACGAGATCCTCGGGTTCGGCAAGCCGCCGGAATATCAGGCGTTCGCCGCCCAGCCGGGAATGTTCACGTTCGGGTGGGGGCCCGTGCTGCACCAGCTGGCCGCGGGCCTCGGCGTGGTGATCGACGACATCGAGGAAACCAACGAGCGGCTGCCCGCCGCGGAGTCGTTCGACACTCCGACCGGTCACATCGCCGCCGGGACGATCGCGGCCATGCGCTCCACACTGACCGGATACGTCGGCGGCAAGCCGACTTTCGTCCTCGACCACGTCACCCGCATGCGCGACGACATCGCGCCCGACTGGCCGCAGCCGAACATCTCGATCCCGCCCAAGGACCTGGGCTACGGGCCGGCCTCCGGCCGCGGCCTCTATCGGGTGGAGATCGAGGGATCGCCAAGCGTGCGGTGCGAATTCGAGATGGCCGAGGACCACGACCACGACCTGGGCGCGCGCATCGCGGGCGCCTCGCGAATGGTCAACGCGATCCCGGCGGTGTGCGCGGCACCGCCGGGGCTGCTCTGCGCGCTGGACCTGCCGCTGATCCCGGGCAGGGGTCTGGTCCGCCCGGTGCCGGGTCCGCCGCCGGACAGTCGCCTGTTCTAGGGCCGGCCGTCGGGGTACGTCGCGGCGGCGAGTTCCAGGATCTCGGCCCGGTCGGCCGGCAGGATGAAGCCCGATTTGATCGACGCGTCGAGCGCGGCGGCGAAGCGCTCCAGATACTCGGCGGCGCCGCCCGGATACAGCCGGTCCAGCGTGGCGGTGTCGAAAGGTTCGCCGGACCCGAAGATCGCGGCCATGATGCTCTCGTCCGCGGTGACGCCCGACGTCCGGGCGATCGGTACGTCGACCCAGGGCGTCCGAATGCCGCCCCCGGCAAGGCCGTTGGCGTCCAGCAGCAACTGCACGGGTTCGGTCTCGCGCACGTCGATCGGCGACGCCGCCGGCGCCGGCTCGCCGTTGCGGACCCAGCCCTCGAGCGCGGCGATCGACGCCTGCACCACATAGTGGTGTTGGGGGGCGAAGTTGATGTTGTGCGAAAGCTGTTGGCCCATCAGCATTTTGGTGGGCGCGTAGGCGGCGACGATGTCGGCGATCGGCGCCGCCCCGGAGTCGATCGGCGCCACCTGGATCGTGTAGTTGTCGGCATGAGCGGCGCCGGGTATCTCCCAGACCCGTAACCGCGCGTTATCGGGTTGCCGGGCCAGGTAATAACCCAGCGGCACGTGCCCGACGAGGTCGGTCTCGGTGATGATGGTGATCAGCGGGACGCGCAGGTCCGGCCGAAACTTCACCGCCTGCTGCCAGCCGCTGGACGCCTCCATGCCCTCGATCAACGACCCGCCGTCCAGCGGGGCGGCCGGCCCGAACCGCGAATGCACGAGGAAGCCGTCGTAGACCCGGGCGAGCGGGTCGACGGCGTTGACGTAGGTGGTGAGGAACATCGCCGATTGTGACTCGCCGATGCCGACGACCCGTTGGGGGCGCAGCCCGCCCAGCACGGCCCCGTTCCGGGCCAGGCCGCCGGTCTGCGAGAAGATGGCGAAGGCGAAGGCGTCGCCCGGATGCTTCAGGCTCGCGTAGCGCGCCGGGTCCTGGGTCTTGAGCGACATGTCCATCCCGAGCAGGCTCGCGCCGCCGTCGACGCCGACCTTCTGCGCCGAGACGGCGACGTAGGCGTAGCCGGAGCGGACGATTTCGCGGTGCGCCATCATCCACACGGCCGGCGCGTCGATGCCGCCGCTGACGTTGAGCCATTCGACCAGCACCGTGCCGTTGAACCGTGCCGGGTCAGTGGGCGTCAGCACCACGATGCGCGTGGTGTAATCGGCGGTGCCCGAGGGCTTTACGTCCCATCGGCCATCGGGACCCAACGGGCCTTGCGGGGCGTAGGACGAGGCCGTGCCGGATACGAAGAACTCCTCGGCGCGGTAGCCGACGTCGCCGATGTCGAAGGCGCCCAACAGCAGCAGCGCCTTTCCCGGCACCGGCGTGACGTCGAGCGGCTCGGTCACAGCGCCTCCGGCAGCCCGAACTTGGCGAACAACCGCTCGTCGAGGAACGCCACCACGTGCGACACCCCGTCGTCGCGCACGTCGAGCACGTGCAACTGGAAGGGCACGTGCCGATCACCGGCACGCATGTACATGGCCGCGCCCGGCTGGCCGTTGGCGAGCACCGGCACCAGGCGCATGTCGCCGGCGGACTCGGCGGGGCAGTGCTGATGGATGAGGGTGACGATGTCGCGCGCACCCCGGTACCAGCCGGTGTAGGGCGGCATCTCCCAGATCGCCTCGGCGGTGAACAGCTCCACCAGCCGGTCGATGTCGTAGCTCTCGAAGGCGGCGATGTAACGGTCCAGCAGGTCCTGCACCTCCGGCGAATCCGGCGGCGTCAGGCGTTCGCTGGAGCTGGGACCGATGGCGTCCAGCTGCGAGCGGGCCCGCTGCAGCAGGCTGTTGACCGCGGTCGTGGTGGTGCCGATCGCTTCGGCCACCTCGGCGGCCTTCCACTGCAGCACGTCGCGCAGCAGCAGCACCGCCCGCTGCCGGGGTGAAAGGTGTTGCAGCGCAGCCACAAACGCCAGCCGGATCGACTCACGCGACCCGACGATGACCGACGGGTCGGCCGGGTCGTTCGTCAGGTCCGGGATGGGCTCCAGCCAGGGCACCTCGCGGAGCTCCGCCAGCTCGGCGGTCGGGTCGGAGCTGGGGGCGCCCAGGCCGGTCGGCAACGGCCGGCGCTGCCGGCCCTCCAGCGCGCTCAGGCAGGTGTTGGTGGCGATGCGGTGCAGCCACGTCCGCATCGACGACTTGCCCTCGAAGCGGTCGTAGGCCTTCCACGCCCGCAGCAACGTTTCCTGAACCAGATCCTCCGCGTCGTGCAGCGACCCGGTCATCCGGTAGCAATGGGCGAGCAATTCGCGACGGTACGGCTCGGCATGCGCCGAGAAGTCCCCGCCGACCTCGCCAAGATCGGAGTTTGCGGTGTTTTGTGCGAGTAGCCCCACGATGACAGAGCCTACGACAGTGTCTGGCGGGGCGACCTGCGCCGGGAGCCATTACGCTGCCCGTAATGACTAGGACCGTGCAGTGAACCGATCCGAACGGAACTTCGACGGATTCGGTGGCGTGCGCATCGTTTACGACGTCTGGACGCCGGACACCGCGCCGCGGGCGGTGGTGGTGCTGTCGCACGGTCTGGGCGAATACGCCCGCCGGTACGACCACGTCGCGCAATGTTTCGGTGCGGCGGGCCTGGCCACCTACGCGCTGGACCATCGCGGGCACGGCCGTTCCGGCGGCAAGCGGGTCCTGGTGCGCGACATCTCCGAGTACACCGCCGACTTCGACAGCCTGGTCCGGATCGCCACCCGGGAGCATCCCGGCCTGAAGTGCATCGTGCTGGGGCACAGCATGGGCGGTGGCATCGTGTTCGCGTACGGCGTCGAACGCCCCGACAACTACGACCTGATGGTCCTGTCCGGCCCCGCGGTGGCGGCCCAGGAGCAGGTGTCACCGCTGATGGTGCTGGCCGCCCGGGTGCTCGGCGCCCTCGTGCCGGGCCTGCCGGTGCAGGAGCTGGACGTCGACGCCATCTCCCGGGACCCCGCGGTGGTGGCGGCCTACAAGAGCGACCCGCTCGTCTACCACGGGAAGGTTCCGGCCGGCATCGGCCGGGCCCTCCTGCAGGTCGGCGAGACCATGCCGCAACGCGCGGCGGCGCTGACCGCGCCGCTGCTGGTGGTGCACGGCTCCGAGGACCGGCTGATCCCGGTCGCGGGCAGCCGGCGCCTGGTCGAGTGCGTGGGCTCGACCGACGTCGAGTTGAAGGTCTACCCCGGGCTTTACCACGAGGTGTTCAACGAGCCGGAGCGCGACCAGGTGCTGGGCGACGTGGTCTCGTGGATCACCGCGCGGCTCTGAGGCCGGGTGTCGGATCGCTCCCGTAGGTTGGCGCATATGCGCGCCGACGACGATGCAGTGGGGGTACCGCCCGCTTGCGGGGGACGGAGCGATGAGGAGGAGTGGCGCATATGCGCGCCGACGACGATGCAGAGCGGAGCGATGAGGAGGAGTGGCGCATATGAGTGACGACAAGATGCTGGCCCGCATCGCGGCACTGTTGCGTCAGGCCGAAGGCACCGACAACCCGCACGAGGCGGACGCGTTCATGAGCGCCGCGCAGCGGTTGGCCACGGCGGCCTCGATCGACCTGGCGGTGGCGCGGTCGCACTCGGCCAACCGTTCGGCGGCGCAGGCGCCCACCCAGCGGACCATCACGATCGGCAACGCGGGCACCAAGGGGCTGCGGACGTATGTGCAGCTGTTCGTGTTGATCGCCATGGCCAACGACGTGCGCTGTGACGTGGCGTCGAATTCGACCTTCGTCTACGCCTACGGGTTCGCCGAGGACATCGACGCCACCCACGCGCTGTACGCCGGCCTGGTGGTCCAGATGGTGCGGGCGTCGGACGCCTACCTCGCGTCGGGCGCCCACCGGCCGACGCCGACCATCACCGCGCGGCTCAACTTTCAGCTGGCCTTCGGGGCGCGGGTGGGGCAGCGGCTGGCCGAGGCCCGCGAGGAGGCCCGCCGCGAGGCGACCAAGGACCGGCGCCGCCCGCCGGGCACGGCTATTGCGTTGCGGGACAAGGACCTCGAGCTGCACGACTACTACCGCAGCGCGTCGAAGGCGCGCGGCACCTATCAGGTGAGCCGGGCGACGGCCGGCTATTCGTCGGCGGCACGGCGCGCGGGGGACCGGGCCGGCCGGCGGGCGCGGCTGGGCAACAGCCCGGAGCTGCCGGGCGCTCGTACCCCGCTGGGCCGGTGAGCAAGCGGGACTCGCAGCGAGCCAAGGTTTACGCGGCCGAGGAGTTCGTCCGGACGCTGTTCGACCGTGCCGCCGAGCACGGCTCACCCGCCGTGGACTTCTTCGGCGCCCAGCTCACCCTGCCGCCGGAGGGTCGATTCGGCTCGGTTTCGGCGGCGCAGCGCTATGTTGACGAGGTGCTTGCGTTGCCGGCGGTGCGCCGGCGTTGGCCCTCCGTCGCGCCGCTGCGGGTTCGCCCGCGCCGGGCCGCCACCGCGGCGCACTACGAATCCCGCGACGGCGCAGGCGTTATCGCCGTCCCCGACCGGGACACCGCCGACTGGGCGCTGCGCGAACTGGTGGTGCTGCACGAGGTCGCGCATCACCTGTGCCAGGCCGAGCCGCCGCATGGCCCGCAGTTCGTCGCGACGTTCTGTGAGCTGGCGGAGCTGGTGATGGGTCCCGAGCTCGGGCACGTGCTGCGGGTGGTGTACGCGAAAGAGGGTGTGCGATGACGTCTTTCGGCGACGCCGACGCCCGGGCGCGCGAGGTCGAAGCGGCGCTGACCGACGACGAACGCTTCTCGCTGCTGGTCGGGGTGATGGGCGCCGGCGAGTTGTGGCCGGTACGCGACGAACGCATCCCGCCGAACGTGCCGATGAGCGCGGCCTACGTCCCGGGCGTTCCCCGGCTCGGCATCCCGGCGCTGCTGATGAGCGACGCCGGCCTGGGCGTGAGCAACCCCGGCTACCGCCCGGGTGACACCGCCACCGCGCTGCCCGCGAGCCTCGCCCTGGCCGCCGGCTTCGACCCGTCGCTCGCCCGCGCCGCGGGGGAGGTGATCGGCCGGGAAGCCCGCAGCCGCGGGTTCAACGTGCAGCTCGCCGGCGCGATGAACCTCGCGCGCGACCCGCGCAACGGCCGCAACTTCGAATACCTTTCCGAGGACCCGCTTTTGACCGCGACGATCGTCGCCGAGTCCATCGACGGCATCCAGCGGCAAGGCGTCATCTCGACGGTCAAGCACTTCTCGCTGAACTGCAACGAGACCAACCGGCATTGGCTGGACGCGGTGATCGATCCCGACGCGCACCGCGAATCCGACCTACTGGCCTTCGAAATGGCCATCGAGCGCGCGCAGCCGGGCGCCGTGATGACGGCCTACAACAAGGTCAACGGCGCCTACGCCGCCGCCAACGACGTCCTGATCAACCGGGTGCTCAAGGGCGCCTGGGGATATCGCGGCTGGGTGATGTCCGACTGGGGCGCGACGCCGTCCTGGGAGTGCGCGCTGGCCGGCCTCGACCAGGAATGCGGGGCGCAGATCGACGCGCTGCTGTGGCAGTCGGAGACCTTCGGCGGGCCGCTGCGGGCCGCCCATGCCGACGGCAGGCTGACCGGCGACCGGCTCTCGGACATGGTCCGCCGGATCCTGCGGTCGATGTTCGCCGTCGGGATCGACCGGGCCGACGCCGCGCCCGAGCCGGACATGGCCGCGCACAACGACATTGCGTTGCAAGCCGCCCGGCAAGGGATCGTGCTGCTGACCAACCGCGGGATGCTGCCGCTGGCGCCGGAGTCGACCGCCCGGATCGCCGTCATCGGCGGATACGCGCACGTCGGGGTGCCGGCCGGCTTCGGCTCGAGCGCGGTCGTCCCGCCCGGCGGCTACGCCGCCGTGATACCGATCGGCGGCTCGGGGCTGGAGGCCGGGATACGCAAGCTGCACCTGTTGCCGTCGAGCCCGCTGGACGAACTGCGCAAGCAATTCCCGCACGCGCAAATCGAATTCGACCCCGGGGTAACCCCCGCGGAGGCGGTGCTGGCCGCGCGGCGCGCCGACGTCGTCATCGTGTTCGCGATCCGCGCCGAAGGCGAAGGCTTCGACATTGCCGACCTGTCGCTGCCGTGGGGCCAGGACGATCTGATCACCGCCGTGGCAGGCGCCAACCCCGACACCATTGTGGTGCTCGAAACCGGCAATCCGGTGGCGATGCCGTGGCGGGATTCGGTGCGGGCCATTGTGCAGGCGTGGTACCCGGGACAGGCCGGCGGCCAAGCCATCGCGGAAGTCCTTGCTGGCCGGGTCAATCCGTCGGGCCGGTTGCCGATCACCTTTCCGGTCGATCTGGCCCAGACGCCGCGACCGGAGCTGCCGGGCCTGGGCGCACCATGGGGGACGCCGACCACGATCGAGTACGCCGAGGGATCCGATGTCGGCTACCGGTGGTTCGCCGCCACCGGCCAAACCCCCATGTTCGCCTTCGGACATGGGTTGTCCTACAGCGCTTTTGAATACCGCGACCTGGAAGTCGGCGGCGGGCAAACGGTGACCGCCAGCTTCGGCGTCACCAACGTCGGCGACCGCGCCGGGGCCGACGTCCCGCAGCTGTATGTGACCGGCACCCCCGACGGCCGGTGCCTGCGATTGCTGGGATTCGAGCGGGTCGAGCTCGACCCGGGCGCCACCCGCCGCGTGAGGATCGAGGCCGACCCGCGGTTGCTCGCCCGCTACGACGGCCGCGGGGGAAGCTGGCGCATCGGCGCGGGCGAATACCGGGTGGCGGTCGGGACGTCGGCGGTCACGCCGCGGCTGACCGCGACGGTCGAACTCGCCGGCCGAGCCTTCGGGCACTGATCCCGCGGGCTGCGGCCGCCGGCCGCATCGAGTGTGCGTTCACGGTTTTGGTGTGCGCTTCAAAGGCGGGGTTCCCGGCGCGTCGCCGCCCTGGACGCACACTCGACGCGGGCCTAAAGCGTGCGGACTACTTGACCGGGGTCAGCGCGTCGCCGCAGGTGCAGCGGTACGGCTCACCCGAACCGGAGCAGTGGCAGGGCACCTCGATCCGGACGCGGCACCCGCAGCCCTCGTGGCCACAGGTCAGTTCGGTGCCTGCTTCGTAATTTGCCATGTCATTCACCCATTTCTTTGTCGTGGACTCTTGCGGCTGTGATCGACCACAGCGCTCACTATATACCCCCCATGGGTATATGCAACTAGTCGTGGCCGTTCCGAGACCGCCGCGACTAGCGTTGGTGGCATGACCCGGGAACCCACCCCCCAAGACGTCGACGAGTTTCTGAACGCCACCCTGGTCGGCGACGACCCGGCCCTGAGCGCCGCGCTGGAGGCCAGCGACGCGGCCGGGCTGCCGCAGATCGCGGTGTCGGCCCAGCAGGGCAAGTTTCTGGGCCTGCTGGCCGGTGCGATTCAGGCGCGGCGCATCCTCGAGATCGGCACGCTGGGCGCCTACAGCACCATCTGGCTGGCCCGCGGTGCGGGCCCGCAGGGCCGTGTGGTGACGCTGGAATACCAGCCCAGGCATGCCGAGGTGGCGCGGGCCAACCTGGAACGGGCGGGCGTGGCCGACCGGGTGGAGGTGATCGTCGGCCCGGCGCTGGACACCTTGCCGGCTCTCGACGGGGCCCCATTCGACTTGGTGTTCATCGACGCCGACAAAGAGAACTACGTCGCGTACCTCGAGTGGGCGGTCCGCCTGGCCCGCCCGGGCGCACTCATCGTGGCGGACAACGTCGTTCGGGAGGGGCGGATCCTGGAGCCGGACGGCAACGCCCAGGCGGCGGCGGTGCGGCGGACCCTGGAGCTGATGGGCGAGCACCCGCGGCTGGACACGGCCGTCATCCAAACGGTCGGGGCCAAGCGCTGGGACGGCTTCGCGCTCGCCTCGGTGCGCTAGCGCGGGCTGAGATCGGCGACCGCCCGGGCGGCGGAGGTGAGTTCGCCGATGCGAAGCGCGGTTTCGCCGGCGTAGAGCGCCGCGTGGTCGACCCAGGCGTCCGGCGTCGCGGCCAGCGGCGCGAGCGGCGTGAGCAACGGGCGGGCCGGCGACTGCAGGCGCATCAGTTTGGCGGCGTCGAAGTAGCCCAACACGGCCAGCGGGCGGCTCGCCGCGTTGATCGCCGCCGGCAAGGCCTTGGCCCGGCCGTCGTCCCGGCACCAGCGCCGCGTCGCGGCGTTGGGCAGCACCCGATGGCGCAGCGGCCAGCTCAACCCGAACAGGTTGGTCTCGATTGTCTTGTCCGCGTTGGCGACTCGCCGTTGGTACTCGCGGTTGGCGTTTGCCTCGTGCGTCATCAGGAACCGCGTCCCGGCGACGACCCCGGCGGCGCCCGCCGTCAGGGCGGCGCGGGTGTCGGTGCCGGTGGCGATCCCGCCGGCGAGGAACACGGGCCGGTGGCCGGCCGCGGCCAGTGCCTGCGGCAGAAAGTCGAGCGCCGGCATGGTTCCGACGAGGTGGCCGCCTGCCTCGCGGCCCTGGGCGATCAAACCGTCAGCGCCCCAACCGATTGCGGCGCTCGCCTGCGCCGCGCTGCCGACCATCACGAAGACGAAGATGCCGGCGTCGCGGAGGTGCTCGACCAGGCCCCGCTTCTCACCGAACGCCAGCACGGCGACATCGACTCCGGCGTCGACGCAGACCGCGACGTGCGCGCGATGCACGAAGGGCATCAACAGGTTCACCGCGACCGCGCGGCCCGGCGCGCGCTCCCGCACCTCGGCGATGCAGGCGCGCAGCTGGCGCGGCGTGGCCAGGCCGAGGGTGCCCAGGCCGCCCGCTTCGGCTACCGCGGCCGCGAGCGCCGCGCCCGCCAGGCCGCCGCCCATGCCCGCCTGCGCCACCGGGACGTCGATGCGCAGACGGTCCGCGATGTCCATGTCTTACGACGCTACGCGGCCGGTCAATCGGGCCCAGCGGGCGGTGCGGACCGCCCCGGATTTCGTTGCTGGCGCGCGCGCATCGCGCGTAATCTTGACGGCAGATGGATGGGTGCAGGTAGCCCAAAAGGCTTGCTGCATAACAGAAAGGTCACAAAATGAGTACAGTCCATTCATCAATCGATCACCACCCGGATTTGTTGGCTCTGCGCGCGAGCTATGACCGCGTGGCCGAGTCGACGAGTGCGCACGTCACCTTCGGCCTGGCCGTGTTGACGGGCCTGTACGTGGCGGCGTCGCCGTGGTTGGTGGGGTTCGGCGCGACGGGATCGCTGGCCACCTCCGACCTGATCGTCGGGATCGCGGCGGCGTTCTTGGCGTACGGGTTCGCCACGGCGCTCGACCGCGCCCACGGCCTGACCTGGACGATGCCGGTGCTCGGTCTGTGGGTCGTCGTCTCGCTGTGGATCCTGCCGGGCGTTGCCCTCACCGCCGGCATGATGTGGTCGAACATCGTCGCGGGAGCGTTGATGACGGTGTTGGGCCTGCACGCCACCTACTTCGGCAGGCGCACCCGCGAGGCGGCCAGCCGCGCCTAGATCTCCCCAAATCCCTTGAGGTGGACGGTGATCGGCGCTAGCCGCACACCGCGCCGATCGCCGCCGAGCTGACCAGCTTGACGTACTTGGCCAGTACGCCGGTCTTGTAGCGCGCCGGCGGGGGCGTGAAACCCGCACGCCGGGAGTCGAATTCGGCCGGATCGACGAGCACGTCGAGGACGCGGTTCGCGACGTCCAGGCGGATCCGGTCGCCGTCGCGCAGGAAGGCGATCGGCCCGGCGTCGACGGCCTCGGGTGCGATGTGGCCGACGCACAGGCCGGTCGTCCCGCCGGAGAAGCGGCCGTCGGTCAGCAACAGCACGTCCTTGCCCAGGCCGGCGCCCTTGATCGCGCCGGTGATGGCGAGCATCTCGCGCATCCCGGGGCCGCCCTTGGGGCCCTCGTAGCGGATCACCACGGCGTCGCCCGCGGCGATCGTCCCGTCCTCGAGGGCGTCCAGCGCGGCACGCTCGCCGTCGAAAACCCTTGCCGTGCCCTCGAACACCTGCGAGTCGAAGCCGGCCGACTTGACCACCGCGCCCTCGGGAGCCAGCGACCCGCGCAGGATGGTGATGCCGCCGGTCGGGTGGATGGGATTGTCCAGGGCCCGCAGCACCTTGCCGTCCGGGTCGGGCGGGTCGATCGCGGCCAGGTTCTGGGCAACCGTCTGGCCCGTCACGGTCAGGCAGTCCCCGTGCAGCAGGCCCGCGTCCAGCAGCGCCTTCATCGCCACCGGCACGCCGCCGATCTGGTCGACGTGGGACATGACGTGGCGGCCGAACGGTTTCACGTCGGCCAGGTGGGGCACCTTGGACCCGATCCGGCTGAAGTCGTCGAGCGAGAGGTCGACGTCGGCCTCGTGCGCGATCGCCAGCAGGTGCAGCACGGCGTTGGTGGAGCCGCCGAAGGCCATCACCACCGCGATCGCGTTCTCGAAGGCCTCCTTGGTGAGGATGTCGCGGGCGGTGATGCCGCGGCGCAACAGCTCGACGACGGCCTGGCCGCTGCGGCGGGCGAACCCGTCGCGGCGGTAATCGGTCGCCGGCGGCGCCGCGCTGCCGGGCAACGACATGCCGAGGGCCTCCGCCGCGCTGGCCATCGTGTTGGCGGTGTACATGCCGCCGCACGCGCCCTCGCTGGGACAGATCGCGCGCTCGATGGCGTCGACGTCCTCGCGGGACATCAACCCGCGCGCGCAGGCACCCACCGCCTCGAACGCGTCGATGATGGTGACCTCGCGTTCGGTGCCGTCGGACAGCTTGGCCCGCCCGGGCAGGATGGATCCCGCGTAGAGGAACACCGCCGCCAGATCCAGGCGGGCGGCGGCCATCAGCATCCCGGGCAGGGACTTGTCGCAGCCGGCCAGCAGCACCGAGCCGTCCAGGCGTTCGGCCTGCATCACGGTCTCGACGCTGTCCGCGATGACCTCGCGCGAGACCAGCGAGAAGTGCATCCCCTCGTGGCCCATCGAGATGCCGTCGGAAACCGAGATCGTCCCGAACTCCAGCGGGTAACCGCCTGCCGCGAACACGCCTTCCTTCACCGCCTTGGCGAGCCGGTCCAGCGAAAGGTTGCAGGGGGTGATCTCGTTCCACGACGACGCCACCCCGATCTGCGGCTTGGCGAAGTCCTCGTCACCCATGCCTACCGCCCGCAACATGCCGCGGGCCGCGGCCTTCTCCAGGCCGTCGGTGACGTCACGACTGCGGGGTTTGATGTCGACCGTCGAAGTCGAATCGCTGGTGGGGGCCATTGCTCAAGTATGCGGGACCGCCATGACCAACCGAACGCGGGATACCCCGATGGGGTATATGCTGGTGGGGTGACGACGGCACACGGATATTCGCAGGACAAGGACAACTACGCCAAGCGGCTGCGGCGCATCGAGGGCCAGGTGCGCGGGATCGCGCGGATGATCGAAGACGACAAGTACTGCATCGACGTGCTCACCCAGATCAGCGCCGTCAACAGCGCGCTGCGGTCGGTCGCCCTGAATTTGCTCGACGAGCACCTCAATCACTGCGTCACCCGGGCCGTGGCCGAGGGCGGTGACGACGCCGACCAGAAGCTCGCCGAGGCGTCCGCCGCGATCGCGCGCCTGGTTCGTTCCTGATCGGTGATCAAGTTGAGACCCGGCTTCCGGCCCTGACAAGGGGGGAGCCGTAGTTGCGGTCCGTACGGTAAGGCAGTGTGATCGCATTAGGCGCGACAACCCAAGAACTGGGTAGCCCGGCCGACACCGACTCCATGACTGCCGAAACCGCAACCGCCGCGCGAACGTGGACGCCACGGATCGCGGCGCAGCTGGCTGTGCTGGCCGCGGCGGCCTTCACCTACGTCACCGCCGAGATCCTGCCCGTCGGCGCCCTGCCGGCGATCGCCCGCAACCTGCACGTCAGCCTGGTCCTGGTGGGCACGCTGCTGTCCTGGTACGCGCTGGTGGCGGCCCTCACCACGATCCCGCTGGTGCGCTGGACCGCGCACCTGCCCCGCCGGCGGGTGCTGGTGGCGAGCCTGACCTGCCTGACCGTGTCGCAGCTGATCTCGGCGCTGGCGCCCAACTTCGCGGTGCTGGCCGCCGGGCGGGTGCTCTGCGCGATCACCCACGGGCTGCTGTGGTCGGTCATCGCCCCGATCGCGACGCGGCTGGTGCCGCCGAGCCACGCCGGCCGCGCGACGATGTCGATCTACGTCGGAACCAGCCTGGCGCTGGTCCTGGGTAGCCCGCTGACTGCGGCGATGAGCCTGATGTGGGGCTGGCGGGTGGCGGTGGTCTGCGTGACCGTGGCGGCCGCCCTCGTGACGGTGGCCGCCCGGGTGCTGCTGCCGGAGATGGTCCTGACCGCCGACCAGCTCATGTGCGTGGGCCCGCGGGCCCGCCACCACCGCAACCGCCGGCTGATCGTCGTCAGCGTCATCACCATGGTCGGCGTGACCGGGCATTTCGTCTCCTACACCTACATCGTGGAGATCATCCGCGAGGTCGTCGGCGTGCGCGGCCCGAACCTGGCCTGGGTGCTGGCCGCCTACGGCGCCGCGGGAGTGATCGCCGTCGGCCTGGTGGCGCGGCCGCTGGACCGCCGGCCGAAGGGGGCCATCATCGGTTGCATGGCCGGGTTGACGGCGGCGTTCGTCGTGCTGACCGCGCTGGCGGTCGGCGGCCGGCCCGCCGCGGCGGCGGCC